>JAKADI010000392.1 GCA_021820675.1 Bacillota bacterium
TTCAAAAATTCAGCACCACAACATCGCGGGGACCGATAAGAATCCCGCGTCGACTCACATTTGGTATACTGGCAATAGAGCGTTAATTCTCAATTATGAGCTTTTTCTGTCATAGAGAGAGGAGTGGTAGTCGATGATAGTCGACCGTGACAAATTGTTGTGGATGTACGAAAAAATGCGACTGATTCGCACGTTTGAAGATAAGGTCGCAGAATTATTCGCAGCCGGCCTATTGCCCGGGTTTGTTCACCTCTATGCAGGCGAGGAGGCTATCGGTGTCGGAATCATGGCACATTTGAATGATCAGGATTACATCACTTCGACGCATCGAGGCCATGGGCACTGCATTGCCAAGGGTGTCGACGTAAACGCCATGATGGCCGAACTATTTGGCAAGTCCACGGGAGCATGCAAAGGGAAAGGCGGGTCGATGCATATTGCGGACATCTCCAAAGGAATGCTGGGAGCCAATGGTATCGTCGGGGGCGGGGGACCCTTAGCCGTCGGCGCTGGTCTCACGCTAAAAACCTTAGGAAGATCCGGTGTCAGCGTGTGCTTTTTTGGAGATGGGGCTTCTGAACAGGGCACCATGCATGAATCGATGAATTTAGCCTCCATTTGGAAACTGCCCGTGGTATTTGTTTGCGAAAACAACCTTTTCGCCGAATCAACGCCATGGACCTATCACGCATCCGTCAAAAACATTGCTGATCGGGCCGCCGCTTACGATATGCCAGGGGTTTTAGTCGACGGATTTGACGTGTTTGCCATTTATGATGTGGCGGGTCAAGCCATAGACCGGGCAAGGCAGGGTGCAGGACCCAGTTTGATTGAAGCCCGAGGGTTCCGGTTTTACGGCCATTTCCAAGGAGATCCTTTAACGTACCGCACCGCCGAGGATGAGGCTCGCTGGCACACTCACGATCCCATCACGGTGTTCCAGACCCAAGTTCTTGAACGAGAGCTTTTAACGGAAGAGGAAATGAAGCAAGTGGATCAAAGAATCCAGAGCCAAGTGGACGACGCCGTAACGTTTGCCCAAAATAGTCCCTATCCGGGTGTCAGCGATCTTCTTACCGATATTTATGTGACGTATTCGTAATACCACCATGAAACATGGCCAGAGGAACATTCAAAGACAGTGAGGAGGAAAAACCATGCGTCAACTGACCTTTCGTGACGCCATTAATGAAGCGTTACGACTCGAAATGCGGCGGGATCCCACGGTCATCGTCATGGGAGAGGATGTCGCAGGGGGAGCCAGTCTTGCACATATCGAAGGTAAAGGGGAGGAATCATGGGGCGGCGTCATGGGTGTGACCAAAGGGCTGGTTCAGGAATTTGGACGCGCACGGGTCCTTGACACCCCCATCAGTGAATCGGGGTATATTGGAGCGGCTATCGGCGCGGCTGCAACGGGTCTTAGACCGGTAGCGGAACTTATGTTCGTAGATTTTTTCGGAGTATGCATGGACCAGATCTATAATCAAGGAGCCAAATTGCGCTACATGTTCGGGGGCAAAGCCAAAGTTCCTCTGGTGATTCGCACCATGATTGGAGCCGGTTACCGAGCCGCGGGTCAGCATTCGGGCAGTCATTACTCAGTGTTTACTCACATGCCGGGGTTGAAGACAGTCGTGCCAAGCACTCCTGCCGATGCCCGAGGTTTACTGCGTGCCGCGATTCGCGACGATGATCCCGTAATCTTTTTTGAACATAAAATGCTTTACGACGTGGAAGGTCCAGTTCCCGACGATGATGTGATCATTCCTTTAGGCAAAGCCGATATCAAAAAAGCCGGCGACCAGGTAACCCTGATCGCAATCGGACGTATGGTATCTTTGGCCCTGGCGGCAGCACAAGCGGTGGAGCAAAAAGACGGTATTCGTGTTGAAGTGGTCGATCCCAGAACTCTTTCTCCTTTAGATGAATCAACATTGCTGGAATCCGTTCGTAAAACGCACCGGTTGGTGGTGGTCGACGAGGACAATCCCCGGTGCAGTATCGCTACCGATTTAGTTGCCTTGGTAGCCACACAAGCCTTGGAATATCTGGATGAGGCCCCTCAAATACTGAGTGCTCCCCATTCAGTAGTTCCCTTTAGCCCGCCGTTGGAAGATTTGTATGTTCCCTCCGAAGAGCGGATCGCCAATGCCATCCGGACGGCTATGGGCTTGGAAATCCGGGTGTAAGGTGAGTGTCGCTATTATTGTCAATCCCCGTGCCGGCCATGATGTGCGTAGACTGATCGCCCCGGCACACAACGTGTCCGATCAAGAGAAAGTCGGGATCATCCGGCGAGTTTTGGTGGCGCTTGACGCCCTATCGGTCAGCGAAATTTGGCTCATGCCCGACGACGCCGGGATTTCGCACAAGGCGCTGTCCGGATGCCATCTTCATTCGAAGCTACGCTGGCTGGCGATACCGATCCATGGCGTCCCCGATGATACCCGGATGGCAGCCAAGGCTGCCGTAAAAGAAGGCGTCCGCGTCTTGGTCACTTTAGGAGGCGATGGAACCAACCGCCTGGTGGTTCGTGAGGCTGAGCAGACTCCTATCGTTCCCATTTCCACCGGAACGAACAACGCTTTTCCTGTCATGATGGACGGAACCCTTGCAGGTTTAGCGGCAGGCTTGGTGGCGGAAGGTTATGTGAAAGCGCAGAAGGCAGTGCGGGTTCGCCCTAAACTCGAGGTGAGGATAAACGGGCAGTCGCCGGACATTGCGCTGGTAGATGTCATGGCCACCGACGATACCTTCGTGGCCAGCCGGGCTATTTGGGAGTGGGCCCAGTGGCGGGAAGCCGTCGTACTGGCTCCCCAAGTCCCTGTTATAGGGGTGGCCTCTATGGTTGTCGCGCTTCAAGGATTTGAGGAAACCGGAGCTCCTGGCATGCATTTCCTCTTTGGACCTGGCAAAGACACTGTTATGGCGCCCATATCACCGGGGTTGATTGGCAAGATACCGATAGTATCCGCTAATCGTATTGTTCCGGAAACCCCTATCACCTTTGAGAAATGGCGGGGGAGCCTGGCACTGGACGGAGAACGCGAATACATGATCTCGCCGAAGCAGTCGGTGAGCGTGCGTCTTCTTGCGGATGGTGTAAGAATTATAGACATTTGGAGATGTTTCAACGAGGCGGCGCGCAGCAAAGTTTGGACACGCTTGGCAGATTTCACGCTATAAGAGGAGAGGACGATCGTGGCAAAGCCTATCATTATGCCGAAACTCGGGATGGCTATGAAGGAAGGAGAAATATCCAAATGGCTCTGCTCTAACGGAGAATCGGTAGAGAGCGGTCAGCCCATTGTGCAAGTGATGTCGAAAAAAATTACCTATCAAGTCCCCGCTCCGCACGACGGAACTTTATTCCAGTTGGCTCCGATCAAAGCTAAAGCACCGGTCGGCGCGGTTTTAGGATACGTATTGGATGCTGGTGAAAAGCCTCCCCAAGATATTACGGCTGATTTTACGGTGGAACGGGCAGATTCTACTTCGCCGCCGGTGAGTGCTCCCGCAGCCAGCAAAGAATCGGCGGAAAGAAAATCCGACACCTCAATTCTGGCCACTCCAGCCGC
>JAKADI010000393.1 GCA_021820675.1 Bacillota bacterium
TTACACCCCACGAAACCCGAATCATCACCCCGGATCAGACAACCGTATACCGCGAACGCGAATCCGCCGTAGTCCGCGAGGACCGAATGTTTGTGGAGGCTTGCCTCCAAGGCGATCCCTCCGTCATCCGCTCCTCCATTGTCGACGCGGCTCGGTCGCTGGCCGTAGTTTTGGCAGCTAATGCCAGCGCCAATAGTAGCGCATTCGAGATTCCGCGCGTGATGTGATAAAAAAGAAAGGAGGATGCTATCATGACCTACCTGCAGTACCCAAAACGAACCCTGTGCGTGTCTATGATGAGTGCCACACTGTTGGCAACGATTGCAGGTTGCGGGAGCCCATCGACGGCGACCGGCCACCAACCCGTAGTGTTGCATGTCTTGATGGAACAGGGTAATGTCCCGCCAGTTACACAAAAGTTCTTGGCCACGGTAAAAAAAGAATTTGAAGCTCGCTACCCCCATATTCAGGTCAAACTCGCAACGTATCCAGCGACATCAACATCGACTACTCTCGACACCATGATTGCGAGTCATCATGGCCCGAATGTCTTTGAAATCGGAACCACATTTATTCCCACTCTCACAGCATCTCGCGCATTTGTCCCGTGGAGCCGGGCCATGTTGCAAACTGCCCACACCCAAGAATTGGTTCCAGCAAGTACGCGAATGGATTACGTGCCGGGTCATCGTCCCATTGGATTGCCAGACAGTGCAGAACCATTCGTATTGTGGTACAACAAGGCCATGTTTAGGGCCGCCCATATTGCTCATCCGCCCACGACATGGGGTGAGTTCATCGCCGATGCCAAGAAACTGACGCATCCTTCACGGGGAGTGTGGGGGGCGGCAATTGCCCCAGCTGATCCGTTCTACAGCATGCACATCACCTGGCTATTATCGCGTCAGATGGGAGGAGCGGTGATCAATGCCCGGGGTACCCAAGCCCAGTTTGCTTCGCTTAAGGTGGCAACAACGATTCGGTTTTATCTCGATATGCTGAAAACCTTTCATGTAGTCTCCCCGGCAGATGTTCAATACACGGAACAGGACATGATCTCTGCTTTCATGCAAGGAAAAGCCGCCATGGTTCCCGTGGGAGGGCTTTACGATTTGTCTCAGCTTAATTCCAATCCGGAATTTTTAAAACATGACGTGGGTGCTGCTCCCAATCCCATCGTTCCCTACGGCTTAAGCCATGTTCCGAAAGGTGGCGTAAAGGCCGAATCGTTCATATCCGGTCAAGAACAGGTGATTTTTAAATACAGTAGTTCATCTGCCCAGGTTGCGGCCGCCACAAAATGGATCGGCTATTATGATAGCCCGTCTGTCCAATACCAAATGTGGAAAGCGTATGGCGCATTACCGGTTAATCAGCAAGCCTACACCAAAACTGCCTTGTCTACCCCGTTGTGGAAAAGCTTTGAAACCATTGAGACACATTCCTATCCCACCCCAAGGGTTCCCGGCTGGCTGACCATGCCCACAGTGTATGACAAAAACTTAGCAACCGTATTTGACGATATCGCGCTGCATAAATACTCCCCAGGTCAACTGACGCGAACACTGAGATCTGTCGATTCGCAAATTAACACCTCAATCGCTGGTTTGAAGACACCATAAATGGGCCAACAAGAGAAGGGGTGGGGACGATAATGCAATGGCGCACAACCTTGTTCGTGCAAAAACCGCATCGAATTCCCTGGTGGTTGTTTGTGCCGGGTGGACTCATTATGACCGTGTTTATTGTTTGGCCCATCCTGGTCAGTTTGTATACATCGCTCACAAATCTCAATGTATTTTTCCTGGCTAACTGGATGACGGCACCATTTGCCGGGTTTGCCAATTATGCCCAAATCTTTAATCCCGTCACCCCGGTGGGGCATAGTTTTTGGTTATCTTTGGGGGAAGCGTTGACATTTACCTTTTCGGCGATTGTTCTCGGATTACCGCTAGGGGTTGTTGCAGCATTAGCAATGAACCGTCCATTTAGGGGAAGGGCGTGGTTTCGTATCTTATTTCTCATTCCGTATGCCATTCCGATCTTCGTTAGTGGATTAGTCTGGCGATTTATGTTGTTGCAGCGCATTGGCTTAGTGGACCGTCTATTAGGTTTAATTTACGCTCCCTGGGCTCATGTATTTTGGTTGATCGGTCCTAATGCGTTGATTTCGCTTATTGCCGCGAATACGTGGAGTTCATGGCCGTTTTTCTACCTATTCACCTTAAGCGCCTTACAAAGTGTTCCCGGCGAAATTTATGACGCTGCGGACATTGATGGAAGTTCCGGAAACAAGACGTTTTTCGCCGTGACTTTACCCCTCATTGTCCGATCATTGGTAATTGCCGGAACGTTGTCCTTCATTTACCATTTCAACAACTTTACCACGCCCTACGTCTTGTTCGGAACAACACCGTCTCCTTCAGCCGACACCCTTCCATTAAATATTTACCTCTTTGGATTCTCGCAGATGCAGTTCGGTGCCGCCACGGCCATGTCGATTTTGAGCATGATTATCTTAGCGGCACCGATGGCCTTTTATCTCCGTGCAGTGCGCGTGAGGGAATTATGAAAACGACAATGGCCCTCTCCACCACGGCCCAAAAACGATTAGCGCGTTCACGTAAAATCAAGCGAGGGCACCCTTGGGCTTGGGCGGGAATTACCGCTCTCTTATCAGTCATTTCGCTGATCCCGATTTTAGAAATGGTCGTCGTATCGCTCGAACCCATGTCTTCGGTGGAATCGGGATCGTGGTTACCCCAAGGGTGGGACTGGTCCAACTACGGTCAAGCGTTTCATACCGTGAGATTATTCGCTTATACCATCCACAGTCTCATTGTGTCGGTATCCAGTGTCATTATCACCGTTATCGTGGCCGTGGGCGTGGCTTATATTCTAGCACGATTCCATTTCCGATACCGATCGGTCCTAGCTGCAGCCATTTTAGTCACCCAAATGATCCCGGCGGTAGCATTGTTGTTACCCATTTATATTTTGTATGCCAACGTGCAAACATTAACCGGATTACACCTTATTGGCTCCTTCCCGGCGTTGATTATGGCTGAGGTTAGCATTGCAACACCGTTGGCAGTTTGGCTACTCATCAGTGGCCTTGCCGCCATCCCCCGAGAGATGGATGAGGCGGCTTTCGTTGATGGTGCCACGCATCTTGGGGTCCTGTGGCGAGTCTTATTACCCATAGCGTTACCAACGCTGGCAGCGGTGGGCATATTTAGTTTTCTCAGTGCATGGAACGATATCTTATTCGCGAGTGTTTTAACCGATCACGCGACTCGCACGTTGGCTATTGGACTCCAGGAATATGTGAGTCCCGGTGGGTCCGGCAGCTCAGGGTTAGTTCTGTGGAATCAGCTGATGGCGGGAGCATTAATGAGTGCCGCCCCGGCGGTCGCATTCTTCCTAGGGGCCCAACGTTTCTTGGTTAGGGGCCTATCGTCGGGGGCAGTATCTAAATAATTTTTGAGGAGGAATTGTGGTGAAGATAGGATTTTTAAATGCTTGCTTAATGGAATGGGATCCGGAACGTGTCATTCGTTTCGCGCATGATCATGGCTT
>JAKADI010000394.1 GCA_021820675.1 Bacillota bacterium
CGTTGGCTGCACCCTTCGGCGACGCTGCCATCAAGGCCCCCGACCCACGCTTCGACGGACGATGGTTCCGATGCAATGAATTCAACCCCGCCGCGGTTGTAGATGGCTTGACCATAGCGAATGTCGGAGGGTCGAGCTAGTTCCTGGATACGTTTGGAACTCAAGAGGCTCACAATCATTTTTTGCGGACACGTCATAGGGTCATTATACGGAGATGTTCGAAAGATTCAACGGTAAAAACACCATCGTGAACAGACAGATCCTGTATGGACCTCCGAGAGGCAGATGAGGTAGAGGGATTCGCATGAACCCTCACTATTAGCTTTTTCCAGCAAAAATAGTCAATGCGGTCAAGATATAATGACCTCTCCAACGGTGATCGTCCATGGCGCATAAGCTTGGCAGGTTAGATAATCCAAAACAGCTGATCGAAAATGGGGCCATGAAGCTGCGGCAGTAGAACCTGGAACTTTCAAGGGTAACCTCGAAGACCCCCACCGTAGCCTGTTAGAGTTCAGTGGGGGCGGAATGGTCAAGAAGCCTTGATGACCAATGCGACACCGGTCAGGATCAATAATGCTCCAACCCAAAAGGAAAATCCAACGACTTCCCCAAGAATCAGCCATCCCAAAATGGTTCCGACAAGCGGCTGAAAAAAGAAGTAGAGTCCCCCAGGCGACGCATCAACCCACTGTAATCCCTTGTTCCATAAGAAAAATGCACCAGCCGTAGAAACAATGCCCAAGTACAGAATTCCGCCCCAGAAACTCGGTTGCACCCACAGTGTCGGCGATGTACGCGCCAATTGGTTCACCGCACTGGGTGTGATGCAAATGGTCGCAATGAGAATGGCATACAAAGTGACTGTTAACTGAGAGTACCCGCTCGGCACCAGTTTCACGAGTACAGACATTAATGCCCATGTCAGTGCGGCAATAAATAAAATAACTCCTCCAAGTCGGTAGGAGGGGTTAAATCCACCCATTCCGACAATTAACAACACGCCGATTGTGGCAAGTCCCGTCGACAGGACCTTTTGGATCGTGATCCGTTCACCCAAGATTATGTGGCCAAACACAACCATAAAGGCCGGCGTTGCCGAAGTAATCATTGCGCCCATCTGTGCCGTAGAAAGTTTCGTTCCCAGAAACTGCGTCCAAATAGATACCACATAGCCCGCAACTCCAATGGCCACAATTAATGGAAAATGCCGCCAGGAAATCTTCCAAGATTGCCGTGTGGCAATAATACCAATCGCCAAGGCGAACAGTGCTACGATGTATCGAAGCCATATCAGCGCGAGTGGTTCAATGTTGTTCAGAAGAACCTTACTGACCACATACATGCCGCCCCAAATGCTGGCGGCAAGAGCCATATAAAATCCTCCCACATATCGAGCTTTCATTGTCATCCCCCTCCGTCATATTGAGGACCGGTGTGTCCATGGGCGAAGGGAATCCGTCAGGAATTTCCTTCGCTCAATCGCGAAGGGTTGGGACATCGTTTTCAAATAGCGGTTGATAAAACATTGATTTCACCTTCCACGCGATCCATCATCGCTGAGAATAATGCGGCTACCATTCTAATAGACTTATCCATGTCAGATCAAACATTATCCGATACCGAAGGATTTCTGGAACGTCCATCCTGGACACTGACGGCGGAGGAACTGGAGTCGGTGTTGCCAATCGGACTCGGAAAGTTGACGCAAAGGTCGAGCGGACGCCACGCCGTGGACGAGATCATATCCCCATCTCACCCCTAGGACCGCAAAGAGCTGCGAACTTCGGCTGACATCAGGACACGCTACCAGGTAGGTTTCCGCTTCCCAGACTTCATGGTCCCGAGGGGGGTCGGGCCGGGCGCGTCGAACAGTGACGGACGAAACGATAGGCTCTGGGGATAGTGCCTCTCATCCATATCTAGCGCGATGTCTCGAATCTCTCCTTCGTGTGACGAAATTTGGAGAAGTTGCAACCATCCGGCGACACCCCGGTATCCGGCCGTTGGGAAGTCTGTCCGAGCCAAGAACACGGGGAAGCCCTTAGTGAGCTCGACATTGAAGGGAAGACCGAGTAAATCGAAGCCCCAGAACCCGGGATCCTCATTCACTGTGTAGTAGAACAGCGCTCGTCCTTCTGTTCCTCGGAGACGAAATGGAATTTGCAGTGTCGGTGTACCAAACCCTGGCTCCCAGTAGTCGTTCATCGCACGGGATCTCATCTACGCTCATCCTCAGTAGCCGAATTTACTCAGAGCATATCAAAATCCCGCCGCAGACGTCCCTTAAGACATTCATTTTGTACACGCGGAGTTTAGGCCGCTCCGAAAAATGCTCTCCATTCGGAGAATCGGGGGAGCCGATTATGAGTCGGTCAGGCGCTCAGCACATTATTTTATGAGGTTAATCACATGAACTTTTTGTCCAACATTCCGTCACGTGTCGGGATTGTCTGCATCGCACCGTCAACAGCGTGACGGAGTGGTTCCACCGCATCGTGGTCGCCAGTACGGTGGGGTCCCATCGGCAGACGGTCCTAGAATGGGATGTGATCCATCCGGCCGATGGTGGCGCAAAAAATGAAGGCGAGCTGACGGCCGCCTATCGGTTGTTAAATACGCTCTATCATACCTATCACCACCAAATTCAGGTGATCGTGGCGGATGCGCTGTACGCTACGCGGGTCTTTATTCGGGCCGTGCAGCAGCACGGCTGGGATGCCGTCATTCGCCTCAAAGATGAACGGCTCACCATCTTGCCAGACGCCCAGGACCTGCTCACAATTACCCGTCCTGCGATGACGCAGCAACTCGGTCACGAACTCGCAAACATAAAAGTTATTTGCGTGCGCCGCCTAACCATGCAGAAACGAGGACGTCGGCATCGACCGACGGCAGATCGTGACGAAGACCGACAAGGGCTGGACCCAGCCGACCTGTGGGGCCGATGTCTCGGCCCTGATGATTTATCGGATCATGCACCATCGGTGGGACAGTGTTGGGCCATACTCAATTTCCCCACCGGCAAACGCCTACAACCCTTTTTGCCCTCCCTCGTGGCCCAACTCGAGCGCCACGGCGAGCTTATCTTGGGTGGACCGAAACCGCGACCGTTCCGAATAAGGCCCGTAAATGGGCGTCCAGCTGAATCCGTGCCGATGCAACCAGCGGCGGAGACCGCCGCGCGACAGGATGATCTGGTAGCGATCCCGTAAAAACGCTTGGAGCACCCGAGAATCCCAGTTGGCGGAGATCCCATAACCCACCGCGGCGTGAGATGAGTGCCGCCACGATTTCGGCTTCGATGGCAGCCGGAATTTTCGTGGATTGCCCGGGACTATGGCGAGGCACCAAGTCCTCCCGGTCCTCCGGCATTCCAAGCGTGGACGTATGTACTCACGGTACGGGCTGACACGCCAAGGATGTCGGACGCGGACGCGGCTGGATAGCCTTCCCAGACGAGTCGGACTGCCATGACGGCTTTTGGGGTTTTTTTCTCCAGTTTCCGGAGCTCGCGAACGCGATAGCCGTGAGACTGGGTGATTTTTACCATTACGAATCCCTCCTCGACGGAGGGTC
>JAKADI010000395.1 GCA_021820675.1 Bacillota bacterium
TCAGGATTAGTGCTGTCAGCTTTGGTACATGGGCGCTGGGAGGAGCCTGGGGAGCGGTGGTTGATGACCGGACGGCACGGGATGCGCTGTCCTTTGCCATGGACCAGGGCGTTAATTTTTTTGACACGGCCGACGTCTATGGCAATGGGCGATCGGAACAGTTGTTAGGAATGGTCGCGGGCCACCGCAACAATATTATTATTGCCACAAAGTTTTGCCGGGGCGGTGACATCCAAGATCCTGCCACTTATTCTTACGAGCAAGTCAAGGCATATGCGACGGCCAGTTTGCGCCGGCTTCAACGAGAACGTATCGATCTCTATCAAATTCACTGCCCGCCGACCCGGGTAATTGAGCAAGGGGACGTATTTGGGGTTCTTGACCGACTGAAAGAAGAAGGTCTCGTACACCATTATGGGGTAAGTGTGGAAACCGTTGATGAAGGGCTTAAGGCCATGAAATATCCAGGGGTCAGCGCTTTGCAGGTTATTCTCAATGTATTTCGTCAAAAAGTGGTCACAGAATTGTTGCCGGAAGCGGAATCCCAGCAGGTGGGACTATTGGCCCGAGTGCCTCTGGCCAGCGGTTTGCTGACGGGAAAGTTTCAACGGGGTGAGCGGTTTGCTGAAGATGATCACCGGAATTTCAACCGTGACGGGGCGGCGTTTAATGTGGGTGAGACGTTTGCGGGATTACCCTTTGACAAGGGGGTCGCGTTGGTGAATCAATTAGCCTGGATTGCCCAGAACCGTACGAATATGGCTGCGGCGGCGTTGCGGTGGATTTTGGATCAGAAAGGAGTGACGAGTGTCATTCCGGGCTTTAAGAACGCTGAGCAAGTGGCGGCCAATTTAAAGGCGCTGGACGCCGCCCCCTTTAATGACGATGAATTGCAAAGACTGGCGGAATTTTACCAAACTGCGGTGGCTCCTAACATCCGCGGACCGTACTAAAGACGATCGATTTCTCTTTTGAGCGGTGACTCCATAAAAAAGCCCCCCGAACTCGCACCCGGCGTGTTCGGGGGTTATCGATCTGTCCTGGAGATGGGATAATGCTATAGGACTCAGTGCCTTGGGGCGGGGTGACGATCAGGCTACCGAAAAGATGCATGAGACGAACACTTAAAGATGTTTCCGTGCGCTAGCCGAGGTGTCCGCTGATGGGAAATTGTAAAATAATACGGGAACGTTACCCCGTTATAGGATTGTCTCGGATTGGAGCATGTTCAATTGGGCGGGGACGGTGTACTCCGCGTGAGGTGTCGCGAATGATAGGAGGACATCCGGCATGACGCTTCATCAATTATTTCTGTTAATTGCGGTGGCGGATCATCAATCCATTTCCGGGGCGGCAACCAGCTTGAATATGGCGCAGCCAACCATTACTTATCAAATCCGGTTACTGGAAAAGGAGTTAAGTCATCCCTTGCTGGAACGTAAACCGCGCGGAGTTTCGCTCACTCCAGAAGGTCTGGTCGTTGTACAGGAAGCGCGTAAAATTTTCGAGTTAGTGTCGAATATTCCTAACAAGTTGTCGGCGGATGATACGGTGCCACGTGGGGAAGTCAGTATTGGAATGTCTCCGGTTTCTCCGGTTAGCACCTATCATTTCCCCAAGTTTTACCGGCCATTTCGAGCTCGCTATCCGGGCATCCATTTGGCGGTGAGAGAACATCAGACGACCGAACTGACGGAACAAATCCGGACGCATCAACTGGATATGGCGATTGTGGCCTTGCCTGTCACTGGGTGGCAATTAACCATGGAACCCTTGTGGAAGGAAAAACTGGTGGTGATCTTTCCCCCTGATATGACGGCTAAGGAATCCTATCATCTCGAGGAGCTGCAGGCTTACCGCTTTGTGATGTTAAAGGCCCCATTTAGCCTAGCGCGTTCCATTGCCATTATGACGCAAACGGCCGGCTTTATTCCCCAAATTGCGGTAGAGGTCTCGACCATGGGGGCTCTGATTGGTCTTGTGAGCGCGGGCATTGGCATATCGATCGTGCCTTGGGAATCCATTCAAACGTGGGTGGCCTTTGATGCCATTAAGGTTGCTGATTTAACTCCGGCACAGACACGGACAATGGCCTTGATCGGGTCTAAGACACGAAAACCCTCTTTAGCCATGGAACTTCTCGCAAAGGAAATTCGCCGCTATGCCCAGGCGCTTGATGCGAACCAAGACTCCTGATCCGCTCGATGGAACATAGTTGCTCGTATAACGACCTATAAGCCACTACCGCTAAATGTGTTCAGAATCTACCCGGGGAATTGATGGATCATAGTTATTCTTATAACGACCTATAAGCGACTATCGCTAAATTTTTTCAGAATTTCGATTAAAATACAAATGGGCAGTTTATTTGGACCTGCTAGAGTGTTTGGTAAGGGCCTTTTTTCGCAGCGATTGCTGATGATAGCCAGGCAACCAAACGACATGAGCAGGTAAGACTGGGGCCGTCGATGAGGTTTTTAGTTGTTGACTTCTTTGGATGCGGTACAGAGTGAAGGCTATACCGCAAACCAATCCAAAGGTAAATGTCGCGACGATGACAGCCACATAAGCCCAGATTCCCAGATGGTTTAATGTGGCCGTAAGGGTATGTAACGGCATGTCGATGTATGACGGTATCATGTTTTTACCTCCAAAAAACTACACGTATTAAAATTATGACGCAAGTTGGCTCGTTACGTAAATAGCACAATAGAGCTAGCGGCGAAATCGTGAGGAGGAACGATGATGAGCGCGTCCGAATCTTTGCCATATCGAGAAGTACGCGACCAAAACGGCCGGGTTTACCGGGTCGGAGAAACTCCCAAGCAAATCATGGGCTACGGCCGATGGGTCATGGTTTTGTTACCATGGATTGGCATGTTTCTCATTAGCACCTTCGAATACGGGTGGGGTGCCGCTGAGCACACTTTAGCCCAAGTGTACCATTGGAACCTTATTGCGGCATTTTGGAACTATACGGTTTACGTAATCTTCGAAGCCGGAGCTTCTTATCCCACTGGCTGGCTTCGTGAACGTGGATATTTGTCTCCTAAACGCGCAGTGTTCATAGGCGGCATCATGGTCCTCTTAGCCTATTACTTCCTCGCTCACTCCCAGGCCATTTGGGTGTCTTATGCTGGCTATGCCGCTCTTGGTGGCTTAGGGTCTGGTATGGTGTACTCAAGCTGCATTAACATGACCAGCAAATGGTATCCTGAGAAAAAAGGGCTGCGCACGGGATTTGTCAACGGAGCTTACGCGTATGGGTCCGTGCCTTTTATTTTCATGTTCTCGTTCTACTTTCATCCCGCAGATTTTCGCACCATTCTCTATCTCACCGGTATCATTTTGGGTGGCGGTTTACTGATTGTCAGCTTCTTTTTCAAAGATCCGCCGAAGAACTGGTGGCCGCATGATGTGGATCCCTTGACCTGGAAAGATGACCGCCGCAATCGAGCCTTAAGGGCTAACCCGCCTGCTGTCAAGCAATGGACAACCAAGGAAATGATGGGGACCTGGCAGGTCTACGTGTTATGGATTACCTTCGTCTTAATTGCGGGCGTTTCC
>JAKADI010000396.1 GCA_021820675.1 Bacillota bacterium
TGGGAATCTTTATATAGGATCGGCCGGAACATTGGCGCGTTTTCTCCCCGGAGCCCTTGCGGTGTCCCCTGCCGGCACCTGGAAAATTGAAGCGAGCGAACAATTGTCGACCCGTCCCATCGGTCCAATAATCGCGGCTCTGAGACATTTAGGAGCACATATAGATTATTTGGATGACGATGGCTACTGTCCGATTCAAGTGACTGCTAAAGGTCTTGTGGGGGGGAACTTAGATATATCAGGGGACATTTCAAGCCAATTCATCAGTGGAGCATTGCTTGCGAGTCCCTATGCTATGAGCCCCGTCACTATTAATGTGACCAGCACTCTAGTCCCCTCGGCATATGTCAACATCACTATGGATTTGATGCAGACATTCGGCGCGTCGGTAACTTGCAACCCCTCGTTCACGTCGTTGGTGGTCAAGCCCAGTCGGTATGCGGGGAAAGAACGTGAATTGGAGGCTGATGCGTCGACCGCATGCTATTTTTTTGCCTATGCAGCACTCACAGGCCGACGCATCCGGGTTGCCAATTTACGCCCTGACACTAACCAGCCGGATTTTGCCTTTCTAAAGGTTTTGCAAAAGATGGGGTGTACCGTAATTGTCGACGACGGCATAACCGTTATGGGACCCGATGTTCTTCGAGGAGGCTTCACGATCGATATGCATGCCATGTCTGATCAGGCGTTAACGCTCTGTGCGATTGCACCCTTTGCCGATAAACCTATCGCGATAACAAATGTTGGGCATATTCGTTATCATGAATCCGACCGCATCCAAGTCGCATGCGCTCAATTGAATACCGTTGGTGTGCCCAATGTTCAACGGCAGGATGGCTTTGAGGTGTATCCGCAACTCCCGCATGCGGGCGTGATCGATCCGCACGGCGATCATCGTGTAGCCATGGCTTTTTCACTTATTGGGGCAGTAGTTCCCGGGATCGTGATGTTGGATCCCGGGTGCGTTTCCAAGACCTGCCCCCCTTATTTTGATATGTTAGCAAGCCTTGGTGTTCGTGTGAGTTTTGAAGACTGACGTTTTCCAAATCGAATCAACGCTTGTCACACTCATCCATGTGATGAGGCCCTGGTCAAGATGCTCGACCTAGCCGCCCAGGCAGCAACCCGGAAATGGACGGCGCAGATGCAAGCGGGGGGAAGGCTTGGGTCAACATGAAATCTAGTTTTGCGAGCCGTGTCCGGAAAACCTTTATAAAACCCAAGCTCCTAAAACACCCTCAAAACGGGTCCTTGTTGCGAATCGCTACTGAAGATTCACGGTCTCTTTAGCTTCACGATCTCTTTGCCCAAGGCGGGGCTTTTGGGACCGGATTCGAGAACCCAATCCCGTTGCGCCAAAGTCGAGGCGCGTCCTCGCCATGTCCGCCGCGAATAGGTTTTTTCACCATGCAAAGCACGCCGCATCGCGTGTTCTATATAGATAATCTGGCTAATTAGTTTGAGCTGGGTGAACCCGCGACCACAGATTATATGCGTGATCCCATGCCACCGCTAGAGCCTGCGGAGTTCGGCTACCCGTCTGTGTCAGCTAGAGGGCATAATGGCTCACAGTGGCGTTCCTGGGCGAAACGGAGGCGGTCTGCCGGTTCCCCGTGTCAAGCGGTTTGCGTTTGGGCGATTGCCTGCGTCCTTAAGGATGTGAAGAGCACGCTTTGCTTCTCAACATCGCAGTGGAGGACCCAACATACTTCATCTTTAAGACAAGACGTCGCATTTAGGGCAGGCGATGAGAGGGGGGACTGATTGACTCTGGGATAAGCGGTTAGGTCACGAAACATTTAACAAACCTTAATGACTGGATCACGGAAAAACAATAGTACCCCATTATATTCGTAACGTAAGGATACTCTACAACGATGATGGTTAAAACATCGCGGGAGGGAATGTTCATGGCTCTTACGATTGTCCATCTTTCAGATTTGCACTGGGATATGGCATTTTCCGGAAACATACCGGAATGGGAGCATTTCTGTGAGGGGCTGCGTCTCATGCATCCTGACTTAGTGATTGTCAGCGGGGATTTGACTTCAACCGGAAGCCATAACGAAGAGACTCTGCTGCAAGTGCGCTTTGCTCTGGACGAGATGGGGCTGGAGTATTTGGTCGTGGCAGGAAACCATGATTTAGGCGCCAATCCTGTACGAGGCCAGCAGTTTCCCTGGACCGAAGCTTACGAAAATGTTCCATGGTCCGATACGCACTTCTTTCATGTGTTTCGTCAGCCACCGGTAGTGCGGTGGCATCATCTTGGCATCACGATTTTGGCGTTTTCCATCCGTCAGAACGACCCCGATCAGACCCTTCCACTGCTCGAATCCTATTTGAATGAAGAAACGGCCCCGGTTTTGGCTTTTGGCCACTATCCTTTAATCCAGGTCAGTCACGAGGGCCCTCTGGCCACGTTTGATAGCCACGATTACCTGGGCGACACTCTCGATGATCTTCATCGTTTGCTCTCCGGTTTTCAACAAGTTCAGCTTTACGGATGCGGCCATGTTCATGTCGCCTCGCGGCGGCACCTCTTCAACCAGACGTGGCAGGCTAGTGCGGGGGCCTTGGGGCCTGGCGCCAGCCAATTTTGGGTGTACCATATGACGGAAGAACAGCTTCTGTATTTTTCCGTCCTGGGCAATGGCCCCTTGACGTTCTGGGATGTCGCCGAAACCCAGCAACCTGTGGTTCAGCACCTAGATAGAGGAGGATTGCGCTTTGGCATCCAGCCGCTGACTTCTTACACCGAGTTGCCGCTGGTCGGGCGTCACGACGGGTGAGAGAGACCGGCGGCAGCCGACAAGACCCTTAGGCGTACCTGATCCCGAATCGGGCTTTTCCTGATCACCAAGACAAGGGATGGAACCATTGCCGTGTGATCGCCGTCTCAGGGACGGTATGATGTGCTGATCTTTCTTGTGTCCAGGAGGAAAATTTTACCACTAATGGGTGAGTTAGGTTACGTCTTGGTGGTTGTTCACGGGACATCCAACGGACAAATTCGATGGCTGAAAGGAGTTTCTGTCGACCATGGAACCTTCCTCGTCGCCTTTTCATATTCTCGATCGGGTGCATTTTAACCGCTTTCACTGGCGTTCGATGTTGACCACCGGTATGGGCGTCTTTACCGATGGCTACGATTTGTCCTCGGTGGGGATCGTTTTGACGATCATCCTGGCCAACTTCAAGCTGAGTTCCCTTACTGGGATTCAAAGTTCTCTGCTGGCAGGGTCGGCATTGGTCGGTGCCATGATTGGTGCCATCATTTTCGGGATACTGGCCAACCGCGGCCGGAAGACATTCTATGGGCTGGATGTGAGCATCATGGCGGTAGCCGCCATGATGCAGGCCTTTGTTCCGAACATCTCCTGGCTGATTATGGTGCGGTTCGTGCTTGGCATCGGAATAGGGGCGGACTATGTACTATCCCCGGTGATTATGGCCGAACACGCCAATGCCAAGGATCGGGGCAAAACGTTGGCTGCGGGGTTTGGATTGACGTGGGGCCTAGGGGCAACAGCGGCGGCGGTTCTTTATTTGATTTTGATGGC
>JAKADI010000397.1 GCA_021820675.1 Bacillota bacterium
AAAACAGCCCACATGTTAGAAAATAATCCAATTTCTATAAAGCTGCGGTCCTCAGCCCGTGCATCGAAGACGTGAAAGAGTTGACTCAAAATTAATGTGGCGAGAGCCATGGTACGCGCCTCCCTCAAACCCATTCCCCACAATTGTAGAGAGCCGATAAATACTAAGAGTGTACTGACACCAATTAACAGACCACGGAAAGCAATTTTAGTCCCCAAACCACGGGCAAAAATGCTTTCGTCCGGAGGTCTGGGCGGGCGGTCCATAACTCCCGAGCTGGGCGGATCGACTCCGAGAGCCATAGCCGGCAAGCCATCGGTCACAAGATTCACAAACAGAATTTGAATTGGGAGCAACGGCAACGGTAAACCTAAAAACGCTGCCAGAAACATAACTAAGACTTCACCCACATTGCAAGATAAGAGGTAACGAATGAATTTTCGGATGTTGTCATAAATAGCGCGGCCTTCCTCAATCGCTCGAACAATGGTAGCAAAGTTGTCATCGGTCAAAATCATTGCCGAAGCCTCTTTAGTCACGTCTGTACCCGTTTTCCCCATGGCAACTCCAATATCGGCTTCTTTTAGGGCTGGAGCGTCATTGACCCCGTCACCTGTCATCGCCACAACTTCTCCATGGGCCTTCCATGCACGGACAACTCGTAACTTGTGAGGCGGAGAAACTCGGGCATATATCCGGATTCTCTCCACACGCTCAGCGAGTTCAGCATCGGTTAGTCTATCGAGCTCCAACCCTGTAATAATTTCATCCTGGTCGGCTATCATCCCCATTGCTTCCCCTATCGCCCGGGCGGTTTTAGGATGATCTCCCGTTATCATCACCGTTCTTAATCCTGCACGATCTGCATCTTTCATGGCTTGCGCGGCCTCCGGACGGGGTGGATCCATCATTCCCACAAGCCCTAAAAACACGAGCCCTTGTTCCCATTGTTTTGAAGGTTCATTTGCCATCGTGGACCGATAGGCAACTGCGAGAACTCTTAAGGCATGCGTCGCCATGTCATCATTAATGCTGCGAATATGGCGCCGCCAGGCCTGGTCCAGCGCAATAAGACGACCGTCGCGTTCCCAGTACTCGCATAACGCCAACAATACGTCAGGTGCTCCTTTGGTGAATATCGTGTAGTGATTATGCCGATCACTCACGAGTATCGACATCCTTTGCCGTTCGGATTCAAAGGGAATTTCTCCATGACGGGAATATTCCAACGCTAACGACGGCAGGCCAATGCTATAACTATGCGCGACCGACAGTAACGCTATTTCCGTCGGATCTCCTTGTGCATTGGTCAATTGGCCATTTTCATCGAGACGGGCGTTGTTGCACACAGCCGCCGCGGTCAGCAATTTTGGTAATGTGGGTGTTGTTGCGGAATGGTCAGCGGCATCAATAAAGTTATTATCAACCCAAATCCGAGTAACCGTCATCTGATTTTTGGTCAACGTTCCTGTCTTATCCGTACAAATCACTGTCGTGCATCCCAGGGTTTCAACTGCTGGCAATCTTCTTACAATGGCGTGGGCCTTAATCATGCGCTGCACCCCTAAAGCTAGTGCTATCGTGACAATAGCCGGTAATCCTTCCGGAATCGCTGCGACAGCCAAGCTCACACCGGTTAAGAACATTTGATACAGAGGTTCCCCCCGTACGAGTCCGGTGACAACCACGACGGTGACAATCAGCAACGACAAATAGACCAAAATTTTCCCAAGATGCTCCAACCGTTTCTGAAGAGGTGTCTGATCTTCCACCGCTTCGCGCATCAAGTTGGCGATGTTCCCCATTTCGGTATGCATACCTGTTTCCACTACCAATGCCCGTCCTCGACCTCTGGCTACGGTCGTCCCCATGTAAATCATATTGCGGCGGTCTCCGATGGAGATATCCGGGCGAGGCAAAGAGACGGTATTCTTACCCACGGACTGTGATTCACCAGTAAGCGGGGCTTCGTCAGCCTCTAACCCACTCACTGCGATCAGTCGACAATCGGCGGGCACTCTGTCTCCGGCTTCCAGCTCAATAATGTCTCCCGGTACCAATTCCTCTGCCCGCAACACCTCGACGTGCCCTCCACGTAGAACACGGGCTTCAGGAGCGGTTAGCGCTTTCAACGTCTCCACTGATTTCTCAGCCCGGAATTCTTGCGCGAAACCTAGAATGGCATTCATTACCACTATGGCTACGATAGTGATGGCGTCACCCATTTCCCCAAGTAAGAACGACACCACCGTTGCGCCAATCAATATCAAAACCATGAAGTCTTGAAACTGACTGAAGAATATCTTCCAAGACGGCATCTTATCCGCCTCTCGAAGCGCATTTAAGCCAATTTCCTGTAACCGCGATTCCGCCTCGGATGTACTCAACCCACGGAGTGAATCTGAGCGAAGTTGAATAATTGCTTCGTCGCTGGTTAAGGTATGCCAGAGCTCTGTCACACCCATCCCTCCCGTCTCCACTTCGCCATATTCTTATGAAGGGAGGGACAAGATCAGAACGAGCTTCCTGGACGGAAGATCGTTTCGCCCCAGATGTTCTTTTAGTCTCATCAACTGCATAAAGCCGTTTTTACCCCGCATATGCAGTGGAGCAGAGCCCGTGGGGGTCTTCGCGGTCGGGGATCTCACCGTAGTAATCGAAAATGCAGAGACAACATCGAGCTCCTAGCAGACAGATCAACAGCAGGCCTTGGTACAGCGCCCATAACCTCCAGAATCGGACCAAACCCACGAAAGCCATGTGAGGGGAAATTCATTCGAACCATACCCACAAGAGTTTTCGCCCCGAGGTTAAATCATACACTCGTGATAGTCCCAGTTTTCGGGGAAATTCCAACTAGCGCTCCCGATGGCTCTCGGGTTTACGAGAGAGTGCTTAGCCCAATCAAAAAGGAGGAAGCGCTAGTTGCCACAATGTGCTCGATCACTTACCTAATCGCCGGAAAATCGGGTGCGCCAGCAGCTGCGCAAGGCGTACCAGGAACCCGGCGCCGATATCGCTAAGCGAGCCTTAGAGTCCTTAGCCCAGGAGTTGGAACGTGAGCATCTTGGGGCGGCCAACAGTCTTCGAGAAGGATTGCCAGAGACCTTAACCGTTCATCGGTTGGGCATGCCTGGGGTCTTACGCCAAACGCTGGCGAACACCAATGCCATGGAATCGATTAACAGTCAATTTCGTACCCATGCACAGAATGTGAAACTTGGACGAATGGGCAACAAGTCTTACGGTGGCTCGCGTCGGCCAGTTGCTTCATCCAAGACACCCTGACCCGGTTCTCCGGCTACCGGGAACTCCCGCTCTTGCAGAAGACCCTGAAATCCCGCGGACAAACGGACCCAAAAACGGAGCAAATCAGCTAAAACGGGCGAAAGGATGCATTAGCAAAATCTACGAAGACTGGGACAACCTCCATGCACTCTCTCGCCTGAGATTTCATTCCAAAGCAAGAACATAAAGTCGCCGGGTATTAATGATACACTGCCACCCGGCGCTCCAACAGCCCCCCGACCCGGGCAATCGCCATGGTCAGCACAATATAA
>JAKADI010000398.1 GCA_021820675.1 Bacillota bacterium
TTCTCCCATCTAATACCCGTCCGGCTCGAGTGCGTTGCCCGCCACCCCACTGTTTAAAGAAAAACGGAACAGCCTTCTCGACACAGTGACCCCGGATCTCTCGAACCCACTTGGGTTGCATCGGCCGCGCCTGCGGCCCCGACTCGCCCCCCACAATCACCCAATGAATGCCTCCGGGACGTCGGGGTGAAATAGATCGCTCATGGAGTTGACAAAGATCCGCCGGGGTTTCCTCCAATGATGCGGCTGGTCTAAGACATCGGGATGAAGCGTCACTTGAAATCCCCCACGATAACGGGGAGAACCCATGGCTTGCAATCGATGGGCTAGCCGTTCGGCATAGCAATGTTTGCATCCTTGACTCACTTTCGTGCATCCCGTCACGGGATTCCACGTGGCATCCGTCCACTCAATATGACTCCGGGTAGCCAGATTCATCGCCTCCTCCTATAAAGATTGGTCCGCAAATCACGGTAAGTTATCGGCACTGCGCAGAATGTCTTGGGCTATACGCAGATTCGAGACAGCGAAAAAGAAAGAATAGCGCGGAGCCCCGCCGCGGGGAAATCGAAGGGGATGGGATACCGCCGGGAAGACCTCTTCTAATCGACGCTTCACCCACTGTTCCAAGTCATCGACATGGGTCCGAAGATAGGCAGAAGCGTCTTCAAACAACGTGATTTGCGGATCTTCCGCATAAAATTCCTCCATCCACTGCGTAGTCCCCAACACTCTCGTGACACTCGCTATTTTGTCCTCACTCAGTTAACGCCGGGTTCGTGGTGTTTGGCGATATAATCCACTTAACGGAAACCAGTACCACACATCCAACACACCCGTCCGCACCACGTTTGCCAAAGTTTCCCAAGCCAACTCCATCCCGAATGGATCAAAAAATGCCACACCGCGTACGCCTCGAATATCCTCCAGCCCGGTTACCCAGTTGCCGATGAGATCGTTAGCGTCCCCACTCCAATATCTTATCATTTTCGTCGGATAAGCCTGACCCATGGTGTGCAAAGCGCTTACATTATCCTGGTCTTTTTCGATGAAGAGATACTCATCAAAGCCCTCCACGTTCAACGCAATTTTTGCTGAACCTTCATACTGCTGACCGGTTTTTGTCTGAATCATACCATTCCCCGCAAACGAATCAATATAAACCTTGCGGAAGGGTTTGTTTTTCAAAGCCACGGTGTAGGCTACGAGATACTTTTTTAGCACGCTCAATTTTAACTCCGTCCACGGCCCCCCAAACTCCTTGTTCATTGGCCCACTCCTTTGGAAATACACCTGACGTAAAAGTCTTCCTATCTCTCATTTCATTCGCTATGGACCGCCAGATCCCCGCTTTAGCCGATATCGTTTCGCACTGTCAGGAGCGCCGGGAATGCCGAGTACCGCATCTCGAGCAAAAAACCTAAAAATTTCTCGCAATGCCATCCTACGCGAATCTCAGATGTTGTCTTCACATCGACAAGGAATCGACTGAGACCTCCGATTATCGAACGAAAACGATAACTGAGAACCGTGCTGACTATGGATGTTGATAGTCCATTCCCTCTCCCCTAGGACACTCAGTCCCGCATGAGATTGATGCCATCGTCCCATGCGGCACCACTTCCCGTTGCCCTGTACGCCTCGCACCAATCAATGAGCTCGTTGCGGCCACTTTTGGCCCCCACGACGCTTTTTGTTGGCGCACCCTTTCTGCTATTGCGACATTAGTCACGAAAACAAGGCCGCTACAAACACCGTGAGTTGTTCGGAATATTCTTGTAATCTATTTGACACATTTCTAACATATAACTAATAAATACGGTTAGTTTTTGTCATGGATACAAATATAACGTAACATCGTAATGATATAATGAGGAATTATTGTAAGCATATGAACTCTATCATGGTCCGGTATTCGCTTGCCGCTGGTATCCCTAACCGCAGGAAGTCGACCCTAGTGGCCAAATTATCATCAAGAAGGGAACCAACCATGAACGTTATAGCAAAGGTTATGGTTTCTGGGGCTCCCAGGCCCATTTCTCCTTTTTCCCACACTTGTTGGGCGCACACCCGCTCTGTCACGCGTCCGCATTCCCCTCCGTCCACATGTTGGCACAGCAGGTGTCGCGCCCAAGGAGGGCGGACGCATTAGCAGCATCCCCCCGGGACACCATGGCGACAACATTGATAATTGGCGCATCGGTCCAGGCTACCACAATGTTCTCTCCGGTCTTTGTGCCGGGCACCCTCTTCTCGCTAGGGGATTCTCACGTTTCACAAGGCAACGGGGAAATTGATGGCACAGCTATAGAAGCCTTCCTCGACATTATGATGAAAATTGTCGTGCACAAGGACGTTAATGTTTCCGGATCTCTCTTGGAAACGGCGGACAGCTGGTGTATCCATGCATTTAACACAAATCTAAATCAAGCCGTTCGTCAGGCCGCCTTGGACAGTATACAATTTTTACACGAACAGCGCGGTTTGTCGGTAGACGAAGCCTATACGATGCTCAGCGTCGCTTGTGATTTCGGAGTAACTCAGGTGGCCGATCAAAAACAAGGGATCCACGTTATCATCCCCAAAGCGCTGTTTGTGCCAGGCTAAGTATCGTTCGATTTCGAAATTCAAGTCCACAGCCTAGGAGCGATGTTCAATACCATACTATTAAAACGTTCCTATGCTATATGGCTGCGCCGATTTTAGTAGACCAACAGTTGGGACGAGAAGACTCCCCTGCCATCCAGTGCCCTGAGTGTTTGGAGGCCTTGAGACGCACACAACCTCTTTTAAGGGCCGCCCGTGCCTTAGATCTTCAATAATTCATCTACAAGAGGCGCACCGCAAGGAACTCATCGACTTCGGCCGAGAGTTTGATGGAGAAGAGAGAATCCACGATGTCGAAGGCACTAATGAAACTTTATTCGCCCTGTTGCAACCGCTTGAGGGAGAAGTTCACATCGTCAAACGCCGGTATAGTGGATTCTTTGCCACTGACCTTAATCTGCTAACTGCGCGCCCGAGAGGATTTGAATGTCAGACCTCTCGATTCGGAGTCAGATATGGGGGGGAGGATCCAATAGGCGTCTCTAAGGAGAATTAAAGTGTTGTAAGAGTTTCCGGGATCGTGGGTCGGGTTATTTGTGGCGATTGGTTAGCACGCGTCACCGCCAAGTACACCACCGCGAGAAAAATCCTCCGGCGGTGGCCATAAGGAACCAACAAAGTTTACGATCCCGGCTCAATCTGTACTGTACCGGGGCTCTAGAGCGATAAATCAATACCCAATCTGGCAAGAGCCTTTCGAACGACGTCCTTACCAATGTATCGTGAGTTATTGTGGTGAATACAAAGAATGAAGTCTCTCGCGTTTTCGGGTGAGAACCCTCCATTCTCGACAAGTCGGCAAATGAGCTCAACCCCCCAAATGAGGGGGACGCCTTGACTCTCACATTCACGCCGTAAAGGCCGATCATTGGTGACACAAGTCCAGCGCTGTTCTTTGGCCAGCAAAACACACAAGTGGTCCTGCATCGACAATGGCCCTCTCGCC
>JAKADI010000399.1 GCA_021820675.1 Bacillota bacterium
ATGAAAAAGGGGATAGGGATTAATCAGGCAGTCGTCCTGATGCATGCCAAGGGATTGCAGCAAGCAATGATTCCATCCCCAAAGGCTTTCGTGGGTATGCCACGCGCCTTTGGGAACACCGGTAGTGCCTGATGTGTATAAAATACCCGCCTTTTGGCGTGACGGGACATCCCGGACAAAGGGCAGTGGGGATCTTGGGGAATCGCTTAGGGAGAGAATGCGCCAAGACCAGTTGGGTGGCCATGAACCGCCGCAATCCTCACTCAAACGCGATATTAGTGCGGGGTCGTCGTAGACGAGGGACTTGGCTTGGGCATGATGCACCTGATGAAACCAGTCTCGGGACGGTGCGTGTGGATTAAGAGGCGTCCACGCGGCTCCGATTTTGGCCAAAGCCAAGAGCAATGTGATGACAGGGATTTTCTCGGTCATGGCGAAGGCTACCACCTCGGTGGCGCCGACTCCCATGTGATCAAGGTGCCAGGCCAAAGTGTCGGTGGCTTGGTCCAAAGCCGCATAGGTTAAGGACTCGCCGGTGTGGCCGTCCACAACGGCAATGGCATCGGGTTTTGCACTCGCCCAATATCTGAGTGACTGGCTGACGAGCATCTCCATTAATGATTTCATCTCCTCCATCGCACAAAAATTCCTGGTCGTCTGCAGTTTATTCACCATTTCCCAACATGTGATAATCGTTGTTGTCCATTTCCATGGACCCACCATGTCCACGCTTACCCGGAGCTTTTGGGCACCTTGTTCCGTGCCGACGCGTATAGTGATGGAGGGGTCGAAAGATGAAGCATCCGCAGATTCCAACACATTATCGTCAGTACCGGGTCGAAGGTCTGCATTTTTGGGATATCAGGCAAATTGCGCAGCTCGAACGCCTGGTCTTTCTCGAACCCATGTCCGTTTCTCAAGTTTGCCGCAAGTACTTCTTGTCCCGTACCCGCTACTTGGTGGTGAAGGACCAAGGTCGTATTATCGCTTACTTTGGGTTCGAAGTCTTAGGGCAGTACGCACATGTCTTGGCAAATGTCACGCACCCTCAGTACCGTCGGCAGGGTCTGGCGGCATTTGTCTTGACCCGGGCGCAGCCTTGGGCCGAGCGTTTGGGAGCCAAGGCCTTTTTAGGCGAGGTCCGGCTCTCCAATCAGGCTCAGTTAGAGGTGCTCGAGATGATAGGATGGAAACAATTGGGAATCATTCCGCGTTTTTTC
Organism: Bacillota bacterium; assembly: GCA_021820675.1. Taxonomy (GTDB): domain Bacteria; phylum Bacillota; class Sulfobacillia; order Sulfobacillales; family Sulfobacillaceae; genus Sulfobacillus. The sequence goes on from JAKADI010000399.1 coordinate 1,221, forward strand.
GGCAACGGAGAGGATGCCCACATCGTCATGAAGGTGTTTTAAATCACGGCTCAAGGTGAGATAGTTTAGCCTTGGCCAGGGTTAACCCGTCATCCATGCCAAATGTTCCCAAGAGAAGCAAGACGCCGCCCGGACGCAACCGGTCTATGGCGGCGTCTAATGCGTCAGGCAATTCGTTTTGTAAATCGACGGAAAGCCTGCGGGTTTGGGCGGTGTCCAAGAATGCTTGACATTCTTCGGCGCGCACGCGGTAATCGACCGGCAGTCCGCGGATGTACTGGTCACTACGAGTGAGCACCACGGGCGCAAAATCCAGACGTTCATTCCAATCGGCCAGAACATGGGCAATGTCTTGGTTGATGGCTACGCCACGATTGCCGCGAATGGCGTTGACGACAATGACGGGTTTTTTTAACGCGGTAATCGACTGCATCACAGCATCATAACTGCCGCGATTCATGGCCACATCGGATATGATGGTGAATGGCCCGACCTGAACGGTTTCCAGGCGACGAGGCGCTGGCACAAAACTTTCCAACGCCTGGGAGGCGAGCTCGGGATCGATCTTTAAGTGCAGTGCCATTGTCAAAGCGCATAGGGCATTCATCACGTTATGTTGACCGGGAATGGGAAGGGCAATCTTGCCGTACTCGTGGTTCTGGTAAAACCAGCGCCAACGGCTAAATCCGACACCTAATTCATCGATCTGTGCACGTACGTCGGTTCGGGAACCCAGACCAAATCGAGACGCGGCAACACCGGTTTTGGCGGCCAAGGCGGCGACGTTGGGATCGTCGGCGTTCAAGGCGATGAGGCCATGAGGAGCGATATATTGCATGAGCGAAGATTTTGCCTGCAAATAGGCCTGGAAGGATCCATGAAAATCCAAATGATCCGGAGTGATGTTGGTAATGGCCCCCGTTTCAAATGTGAGTCCGCCAATCCGTTCGAGCTGCAAGGCATGTGATGAGACTTCGATCACGGTATCTTGGGCACCGTGTTCCTGGACATCACGCAGATATTGGTGAAGTTCTGGCGCTTCGGGGGTTGTCATATGAGGACGGAAAGATGAAGCGCCGCCATTCACGCTGTTGGTTGTCCAAAATGCCACCCGCTGACCTTGAACCGCCAGGATGTGGGCCAGCATCATAGCGGTCGTTGTCTTGCCGTTGGTGCCTGTTACGGCATGCAGCCGAAGTTGGTGAGCCGGGAATCCATACAGCCGGGCTGCTAGTCGAGGCAATAAGGAGCGCACGTGGGGCGCGGCAATCCAAGGCACATGGGCCAATGTAGGGAGTCTTGCGTCAGCCGGGGTATGATCTGCCAAAATCGCCACCGCGCCCCGCGTCACCGCATCTTGTGCGAAGAGGATGCCATTGGTCTTCTGCCCTTGAAGAGCCACAAACAGACTGCCCCACTCAGCCAGGCGCGAATCGGTGACAATGGCCCGAACGGGCAGCGTTTGGTAAGCGGCCGTTAATCCGTGACAGGGAATACCGGTGAATAATTCGCCTAATGTGACGGGCATCGTGACACCTCCGTCATTGTATTTGTCCTATGGTACGAATGGTGCGGAATAAAGGTGCTTGACCTTGACAGCCGAAGAGAAGAATTTGGAAGCCATTTCACACGGGGCCGGAAAAGGCTTGAGTGATGGCGAGCTATTGTGATTGGGAATGCGGGGCTCTTGTGGGCAATGGACCACCATTATCAGGTGGTCGGGAACGCTTTTGGCCAGAGAGCTCCGGGAAGATTGATCGGTCTATGATGGTCGCGACCCGCGTCATATCCCCGTGGGTGCCAGGCGGTATCGCAGGCGAGCGGCGTGAGGCGTGGGAAGTTTGGGCGTTTTTCATCCGGCAGCGTGTCCGTCTTTAGGGGGTTGGATGACGGAATCAATGTAAGAGGTTTACGGTTTCTATGATAATTTGTGAGGAATATCCGCCAAACATATGTCAGTTATATTGATCTTTCTTCCAGTGTTGTGTAACATTATCCTATTCTTATGATTGAACGCGAGGTTGCCTCATCGTTGTTGTACGTTTGATGAGGATTTTGAGAGGAGCCGACTCATGTACATCCCCGCCCCGTCTTATGTGAACGCAGGCGACAACTCTTGGCAATTGACTGCTGCAACGTTTGTCGGGTTGCAAAGCGTGCCCGGAATCGCTCTGTTATACGGGGGAATCGTCAAGAAGAAATGGGCCATAAATTCCGCGTTTATGGTGGTTTATGCGTTTGCGGTGGTTCTGATTACATGGGTTTTATTTGGCTACAGCATGGGCTTTGGCTCCCCTCTAAAACTCGGGCCAGGAATTTTAGGGGCGATC
>JAKADI010000400.1 GCA_021820675.1 Bacillota bacterium
TTGCATCACGCGCCTATAATTTGTTGGGAGTCGCAATTTTTACTGGCTATCTCATGGTCGATTTTGCGATTATGCGGGCTCGCGGGCGAGTATTACCGACGAATGGCGCTGCTGTAGTTCTCGCAGTCTCATTGCTCGTTGACATTATTAACCTGTTTTTGTTTTTGCTGCGCTTAGGACGGCGGTAGGGATTATCTAAGCACAAATGGGGAACATAAACGGGCCCGCACCCGATACTAGAAAATTTGTCTGGCTTTTATCTGGCTAATGAAAGACAGATAACCAAATACTATGAGCGGCATGGACGATTTCGTGGGCGGCGTAAGTGAGAAATGCTCCCAATATGGCACGCGTTGTTTTCCAAGTTTCTAATTCGCGTTGAATAATGCCCAGCTCTTTAATCACAAAACTCAGTTGCCATAATACTAAGGCGCCCAGTAAAAATAGGACTAATATAACGCGCCGCAAGACTACCCGCCTTCGTGAACTTCTGGGCTTATCTGCTATACTGGCATGGCGCCGTTCCTTCGTTACAGATGAACCGGGGGAAGACATACCATCACCTCCATGTCAGCAGTCTATCATATATGGAAATAAATGGCAATTTGTTTTTCCGTCTATCCTCTTGACCAGATGCCTAGGTCATGGTATTTTGCTAATCAATTCTATAGGAACACTTCTTATCCAGAGTGGCGGAGGGACTGGCCCGATGAAGCCCGGCAACCCCTTTAGGGTGGGTGCCAATTCCGGAAGAATACGGTGTATTCTTTAAAGATGAGAAGAGCTTGCGCCTCTTCTCGCAGTAGGCGCTTTTTTAATGGCCTTGGGGTGTTTCACGCCGAGTTTGGTCCTAAGAAGGTGAGATCAGCATGGCGACGGATTAGAGCGGTGCTTAGGCCATGCAAGATAGGAGAGATACAGGAAAAATGAAGACGACTGTCATGGGATCATATCCAAAAATTCCTGCTGGTCCTGGGCCTAATGTACGAACTGCGATTCAGCGATTTGAAAGAGGGCTGTTGCCTCCCTCTCAACTGTTTGAAATCTATCACCAGGTTATCGGACGTGTTCTGAATTTAGCGGTCGAAACGCAATTGGACCGCACCACCGATGGACAAATTCGGTGGTACGATTTATTTGATCCCGTCGTTCGTGATTTGGATAATGTTCAAAGCGCGGGCCTTATCCGGCTGTTTGACAACAATTTCTACGTCCGGCATCCCCTTATTACGGGTCGCTTGCAATATCAAGGTGGCACTTTAGCTGCCTGGTGCCGGGAGTCCTCATCTTTATCGCCAGTTCCATTAAAGGTTGCGTTGCCGGGATTATTCACGTTTCTTGAAATGGCCGAGGACAAGAGTTATGTCGATCAAGATGTGCTGTTGGACGACTTGGTCGATGTGATGCGGCTCACTATACGATATCTGGCGGAGACCGGAGTCGTGGAAGTTCAATGGGATGAGCCCTCCCTGGCAAGAGCGAAGACACCGCCGTCTTTATCTCGCATCCAACACGCCTACCAGTCGTTACTGAACGCGGTGCCTGGTATCGACCAATCCATTTTCCTGTACTGGGGACAATCGGCGTCCTGGTTTGAAGGTCTGTCGTCGTTACCTTTTGCGGGAATTTATCTTGATGTGGTGAGCGATCCGCGTGTGTTAGACGTGTTGAGCCAAAACAAGTTAGATTTGGAAATTGGTCTGGGCGTATTGGATGCGCGCAATGTGCGCATGGAGGATCCTCATGCCGTCTTACGCACGTTGGAACCGGTTCTTCATAAACAAGGTACGAAGAACATTTGGATTCATCCGAGTTGTGGATTGGAATTTTTACCCCCTGATCGGGCCGAGCAAAAGGTCCGTTTGCTCCAGACCATCAAGTCATTGATTGAGTAATGGATAAGGTTAAGAAAGGACGGACCTTTTATGGCACAGTACTTATTAACGACGAGTGTAGGTAGTTTTCCTAAACCCAATAAATTGCTTACGGCGCGGTCGCAATTCCGACGCAACCAAATTTCGTTAGACGAACTGCGTGAGGTGGAAGAAGAGGCGACTCGCCGAGTCATTGCATTGCAAGAAGAACTCGGCATCGATATCCTGGTCCATGGTGAGATGGAGCGTGGAGACATGGTAGCGTATTTCGCTGAAAATTGGCGGGGCTTTTCAGAGTCACTACCTGTTCGTTCCTACGGCAATCGATATTACCGCAAACCCATTGTGGAGAATGTCGTGGCTCTCGGTGATTCTGTCGGCTTAACCGTGCAATCCTGGAAAAAGGCGGCGGCTTTAACCCGTCGTCCCATGAAGGGAATGCTAACTGGGCCTTATACCATTTGCGATTGGTCTTTTAACGCGTTCTATCCGGACCGCCGGGCGTTAACCATAGATCTTGCCCACTTAGTTCATGATGAAGCTTTGGCCTTGCAAAATGCCGGGGCCACGTATATTCAGATCGACGAACCGGCAATTTCCACACGTCCTGAGGAATTAGACTTGGCTATTGAAGCGATGGCTATTGTTACCGATGGCCTTAGCGCTAAGACGATCAGTCACATTTGTTACGGCGACTTTGAAACCATCTTGCCGGGACTGTTTGATTTACCGGTAGACCAACTCGATCTTGAAGCTGCAAACCAGCAATTTGCCTTACTGGACCTTTTGGCCCGTTATTCGTGGCCAACGTCGAAGGAATTAGCCTTAGGCGTGGTCGATGTTCATTCTCACCGAATCGAATCTATTGACGAGGTCAAAGCTGGTATTCGCCGGGCATTAGAAATCATTCCGTTGGCGAACTTGTTGATTGATCCGGACTGTGGGTTAAAAACCCGAACATGGGATGAAGCCGAGCAAAAATTGCGGGTGATGGCTCAAGCGGTGCAAGAAATCCGTGAAGAGGACGGGTTGCAGTGAAAGCATTAAGCCAGATATTGCAGGAAGAACGCTGGATTCTGGGAGACGGCGCGGTGGGAACCGCACTCATGGATGAAGGGGTAGAGTCTTTGGCTCTACCTTCTGTTCCCCTGCGTCAACCCGATGTGCTGATGAATTTGCACCTAAAATATCTGGAAGCGGGTGCCCGATTGATCGAAACCCACACGTTCTTGGCTAATGGTCACAAGCTCGCGGCCTTAGGCGAGCATCTGGATGTGGTTGAACTCAATCGTCGTGCTGCGCAAATTGCTCGCCATGCGCGGGACGTTTTTGGTCAAGAGGCGTGGATTCTCGGCGTTATTGGCCCGTTGGCTCAACCTGTGGGGTCCCAATTGGTCCCTTCCGTAGACCACGACCATGCCATCAAATATTTCGGTTCGGCGGTGGCTGGCCTATTAGCGGGTGGGGTGGACGGGTTCATTATTGAGACGATGTCAGACCTGCCGACGGTGAACGCCGCCGTCCAAGCTATTCGAGCCGAGAGTAACCTGCCCATCGCAGTCTCATTTGCTTTTTCTCCGCAGGGGACGACACGTTTTGGGCTAAGCCCGGAGGATGCTATCGAGGCGATGGTGACGTTACCTGGGGGGCCGCCGGC
>JAKADI010000401.1 GCA_021820675.1 Bacillota bacterium
TTTACGGGAGCCTTGTTCAAAAAAATTGAGCGGCAATCGTTCACGTTTGCGGCCGATCATCCTGAGATATCAGTGCATGTCACTCCCTATTTTGGACTGGATGAGGAAATCATTCAGATCGTTGTGCAACGTATTCAAGAGTCCATTCGTGGGGAACACACGGCTCAGGACGTTGAGTGGATGAGGCCTTTGGCGAGACACCGTTACCCATCATCACACCGTCATGGGCATGGACATCATCATGAATCGGTCCCGCACCCAGGTTAGGAGTACATAGAAGATGGCAGGGATATTGTATATCGTCGGAATCGGCCCAGGGAATCTGGATTTGTTAGCACCACGTGCTGCAAACATTATCCAGCAAGTGGAGGTCGTTGTGGGTTATCGCGGCTATTTGAACCTTCTCGAACCCATTTTAGATCACGAACGTCAAAGAATTATCGAGAAAGATTTGTCTCATGAGATTGAACGGGCCACTTGGGCTATCCGGTACGCAAATCAAGGATACCGTGTGGCTTTGGTGTCTAGCGGAGATGCCGGTGTTTATGGAATGGCTGGCGTTGTGTTCGAATGGTTGAGTCAGAACCCTGCGATATCACCCCCTCCTATTGAGGTTATTCCTGGTATTTCCGCCATACACGCCGCCGCTGCCCGTGTAGGGGCACCTATCATGCATGACTTTGCGGCGATTAGTCTAAGCGATTTGATGACCCCGTGGCCGCAAATTGTTCGTCGCTTGCATTATGCTGCCCAAGGGGATTTTGTGGTCGCCTTGTATAACCCAAGAAGCGCTAAAAGGCCACATCAAATTGAAGAAGTTAAGGAAGTTTTTCTTCACTATCGCGATCCCCATACTCCTGTAGCCGTAGTGCGAAATGTTTATCGAGATCAGGAATCGATTGTGTTGTCGGATTTAACCGCCTTTTTAGATCATCGCATCGATATGTTTACAATGGTTCTCATCGGAAACTCCCGCAGCTTTGTGTGGAACAAACGGGTGATTACGCCACGAGGGTACTATGATTCGATGGGAAAAGAACCTCATGTTCTGATCTTGGGCGGAACCATGGAAGGTCGGTACATCGCGGAGCGTTTAGCGTTGCGTCATATGCGGGTCACGTTGTCCTATCAAAAAGCTCCCAGTGTGTCCCGGTTTGCTGGTGCCGACAATATTCGGATTCGCACAGGAGGTTTTGACTACCAAAGCCTTGCGGAGTTTGTCGACCACAATGGTGTGGGTTATATTGTCGATATGACGCATCCCGATGCGCAGGTCATCCGGCGCACAGCGAAGCAAGTCAGTGAAGATTACCATACAGGATATGTGAGGTACCGCAGGCCGGTCACAATCCCCGATCATCCGTTGGTTTATGGGGTCAATTCTCATGAGGAGGCGGCTAATATTGCTGCCACCATGTCCGGTACGGTATTCTTGGCAATTGGCACCAAATTTCTTAAGACTTATGCCGACCGGCTATTGTCTTGTCCCGGTGTTTTTCCCGTGGTTCGCCTCTTGCCTTCGGTAAACTCTCTTAGGGACGCGGAAACGCTAGGTTTTTCAGCGCGGCAAGTTATTGCTATGATGGGGCCCATCTCTCCCGCTTTAAACCGCGCGCTGTATGAGCAGTATCACGTGCGGCTGATTGTCGTGAAAGCGGGCACTTATGATTTGCACAACAAGGTTGAACCAGCACTGGAACAAGACATCCCTGTCGTAGTCGTGAATAATTTATCCGTGGGCGACCCTGCCGGGGTAAATAGCCAGGGCGCTGATGCGGTCGATTCATTGGCTGAAGTCGAGCGGCAGGTCGTCGACAACGGGCCTAGATATAAGGAAAATTAACGGTTGTTTTGATGTTGTCTGGCTATGAGGGGTTAGGTTGCGAGGTACGCGAAGACGATGGAAGACCTATATTTAGATTCACTGTATGAAGACGTTATGATTGATGGGGTACTTCGGCGATTGCATCAGGGATTTACGACGGGATCTTGTGCGCAGGCCGGAACTCAGGGCGCCTTATTGTTGTTGGCACGACAGGATCTTCCCTCTGACGTGGTTATCACCTTGCCTATTGGTAAGCGCGCACATGTGCCGGTGTACGGATATTCCCGGACCCAACTGGGGGACGAGGCAAGTTGCACCATCCAAAAAAATGGCGGAGACGATCCGGATGTCACCCATGGTGCATTAATTACGGTGACGGTGAAGGGAACTCCAACACCGGGCATTACCCTGGACGGAGGGGAAGGTGTGGGGCGGGTGACGAGACCGGGATTGGGAATTGCCGTGGGCGCAGCAGCCATTAACCGGGTGCCGCACAAGATGATTATGCTAGAGGCCCGTCGTATGGTGGATAGTGTCTTAGGACCTTCATGGTTAATGTCGTATCCCGGCCTTCAAATTTCCGTGTCAGTGGAAAATGGCGAAAATATTGCCACACAGACCTATAACCCGCGACTCGGCATTGTCGGAGGCCTGTCGATTTTAGGCACGACAGGATTGGTTCGACCGTATTCGCTATCATCATGGAAGGCTTCGGTTGTTTTAGCATCAAAAGTGGCTTGCGAAAATAGCACGGAAGTGGTCTTTGTTCCGGGTTCGCGTTCAAAGCAGTGGGCAGATTCCCATTTTTCATCTCTTCCTCCTCAAGCCATTGTCGAAGTGTCCCGGTTTTTTGGCTATGCCTTGCGTGTGATTAATATTCGACCCTCGGTCCGCCGAGTCGTATTCGTGTCGATGGCGGGAAAATTGACTAAAGTGGCCCAAGGGGCACTGGATCTCCATGCTAATGAATCGACGATTGATCTTCATATGTTAATGCATTTGGCGGCGGAGAGTGGCGTGAACTCGACCGTCTTAGAACAGATGCAACAGCTCACTACGGCCAGCGCTATCGTGAAGATGGGTCGCAGTTATCATCGATTTCTTGAGAATTTGACTCGTGAAGCCTGGGTTCGAATAGCATCGAAACTGAGGGATGGCGTGACGGTGGAGGTCTATTTAATCGATTCCGAAGGGTGTGTTTTAGCGTCGACAACTCGATGACATCTGTGTCCCCGTGAAGAGGTGCCAGGATATATGTTGTGCCCCTCCGGTATGCTTAAGGCGGGATTTATAAGGGGGAAGGCATTTGACTGCCGCGAACAGATCAGGCGTTCGAGTTGCTCGCAAGCGATCGCCATGGGCAGGCCGCAAATCCTGATACCAATCGAGCATTCTCTTGTGTTGCCGGATAGGGGACGGCTTTGTATCCCAGAGTTATGGAGCCATGTATGCAAGACGGCGGTCATTCTGATATGGGCCCCCAAATAGGTGGGATCGGCGGCCCACTCGGTGAGGGTTCCCGTCGCCTTGCGAAACAACTGATCAGAGACCACCCGAGGGTTCTGTAACGCGACGGGAGGAAGTGTTTCACGGAACGTGAAGACGACGTGAAAGTATCCCGCGTTCAAGCAGATCGTCGGTCCGCACGGCCCCCACCGGGCTTGGCTGAGGGCTTGACACTGGGG
>JAKADI010000402.1 GCA_021820675.1 Bacillota bacterium
GACACTGACCAAATTGCTTCAACAAGGCGGCAGGGTGATTGCCATAAGTCATCGCGGACGTCCCAAATCGAATGACCCCAAGGATTCCCTGCGTCCGGTGGCTACGTATTTGCAAGAACATCTGAGTCTTCCGGTGCATTTTGTGGATGAAGTGAGATCCCCCGCCGTAACGTTGGCCTGCCAAGCCTTAAACCCTGGTGAATTGCTCGTTCTAGAAAATTTGCGCTTTGAGCCAGGAGAAAAAACCAATTCCCGCGAATTTGCCCATTACCTCGCAAGCCTTGCCGAAATTTATGTCAATGATGCTTTTGGCACGGCCCACCGAGAAGATGCGTCCATTGTTGGGGTGCCTCAATGGCTGCCGGCGTATGCAGGGCTCTTAATGTCACGAGAATTAGATACATTAGACCAAATTCTTACGAAACCCCACCGTCCCTATTGGGCCATTATTGGTGGAGCCAAAGTGAGCGACAAAGTGACGTTATTGGCGCGCCTGGTGGAGTTGGTCGATGGCTTGGTCATCGGCGGGGGGATGGCCAATACCTTTTTGCATGCCAGGGGCTATGACTTGGGAAAATCCTTAGTGGAGTCTGATGCGGTAACTACCGCTCAAGATTTGATGACGCGAGCAAAAGCCCAGGGCATTCCCATCATTTTGCCCACTGACGTGGTTTTGGCGAAAGAATTTAAGCACGATGCACCTTTTCGTGTCACTGATATTGGGGACATTCAGGCGGATGAGATGGCATTGGACATTGGCCCTCAAACCGTGAATGCTATCGTAGCGGCGTTGGAAGAGGCAAAAACAGTATTATGGAATGGACCGATGGGGGTATTTGAGTTTGACACTTTTGCCCAAGGAACGCTGTCAATTGCCCATGCCTTGGCTACATTAGATGCAGCTGTAGTGGTGGGGGGCGGTGACTCGGTTGCCGCTGCCAACAAAGCGGGGGTGAAAGACCAACTGACCCACATTTCTACCGGGGGAGGAGCGACTTTGCGCTATTTGGAAGGACAGGATCTTCCCGGAGTGCGCGCCCTGAAGCAGGTCGACTGGGAATAGGAGGTACGGGCCTACGCGTGAGAGTTTTTTAGTTGCCAACTGGAAGATGCATAAAACCGTGGCCGAGTCACGGGCTTTTGCCAGAGAATTAGTCCGTCGCTTCGAACATGTGTTACCGTCTCGGCAACTTATTGTTTGTCCGACGGCCGTGAGTCTTTGGGCCGTCGGACAAGAATTGGCCGCGTCGCCGGTGGAGCTCGGAGCGCAGAATCTGGATTTGGGACATGAAGGTGCCTTGACCGGTGCTTTGTCCGGGTATTTATTGCACGAAGCCGGCGCGAGGTGGGTCATCGTGGGTCACTCGGAACGCCGGAATCTGTTTGGCGAATCCGATGCCCTTATTGCGCAAAAGGTGGGTCAGGCGTGGAAAGCTCATTTGCGGCCCATTTTATGTGTCGGAGAATCCTTGGACGATTACCGCGACGGACAAACCTTTCGGGTGGTCTCCAGACAAATTGAAGCCATCTTTCCCCATGTTTCGGCTGATCTGCTGACTTCCCTCGTTGTGGCCTATGAGCCCGTATGGGCCATCGGCTCGGGGGAAGTGCCTGATCCTGGACAAGTGGACGATGTGGCGGAATTGATTCGACACGTCCTCGCTGACAAGTTAGGTAATGGAGCCAGTGCCGTGCCCGTTCTCTATGGGGGCAGCGTGTCCTCTAACAATCTCCATAAATTTCTCGAGAACGCTCATATTGACGGAGCGCTGGTTGGCGGAGCATCATTGCAGGTGGATGAATTTGTTAAAATGGCGGATATCCACTAATCCACGCGACAGATGGACTGGTGGAAAGACGGACGGAAAGAAGGGTTCAACGAGCGTGGTACGACCTACAGTGCTAGCGGTCTTGGATGGATGGGGGATTGCTCCCCCCTCTCCATCCAATGCTATTGCTAAAGCCCCCGATCGCAATATGCAGGCTCTGCAAGAAACGTATTTATGGACTCAGGTTGAGGCCCATGGCCGGGCTGTCGGCTTAATGGACGGACAGATGGGCGATTCCAATGTTGGACATTTGACCATTGGGGCGGGACGGCTCGTTCCGCAAAATTTGGTCCGTATTTTCGACGCCATTCTATCGGGAGACTTAGCCCAAAATTCTGTTATTCAAGAGCTTATCGCCCGTGCTCGCACGCATCCTTTGCATGTCATGGGCCTCTTATCGCCTGGAGGAGTGCACAGTCATCAAGATCATTTAAGAGCGCTGTTGTCGATTTTTGCAAAGGCTGGCTTAAAAGACGTCTATCTTCATGTCTGGCTCGATGGTCGCGATGTCGACCCCCACAGCGCACCCAGTTCTTTGTCTTTTCTGGCGGGAGTCATCAACGAATTCGGAATTGGCCATATGGCCACTGTTAGCGGCCGCTATTATGCCATGGACCGGGATAAAAGGTGGGATCGCACGGAAAAAGCTTACCGGGCGATGGCTCTGGGGGAAGGAAAAGCTTCCCGAAGTGCTGTCGAAGCGGTATTAGCATCGTACGAGCAAGGTGTCACGGATGAGTTTGTGGAGCCGACGGTGATAGTCGATGATCATGGTGCCCCGGTTGCGACCATCGATCCCGAGGACCCGGTGTTAGTATTTAATTTCCGCCCTGACCGCGTGCGGCAAATCACCCGGGCCTTGGCTGATCCGGAGTTCATAGCGTTTTCGCGCCCTCAAGGGCCCGTCCACTATGTTGCGGGCATGACCCAATATGATGAAGCGTTTGTCTTGCCCCATGCGTTTGCCCCGATGACGGTCTCAAACAATATGGCCGAATGGTTGAGCCGACAGGGATTGACGCAATTGCATGTTGCGGAAACCGAAAAATATGCGCATGTGACCTTCTTTTTCAATGGCGGTATTGAACGTGTGTACGAGGGGGAGTCCCGCATTTTAATCCCTTCTCCCAAAGTGGCAACGTATGACACTGCTCCCGCTATGAGCGCTGTGGCCATTGCCGATGCGGTGCTAGAAAATTTGGATGGCGGACACAACGATTTTATCTTGCTGAATTTTGCTAACAGTGATATGGTCGGCCACACGGGGAATTTAGAGGCGACCGCCGAGGCTATCCGCGTGGTTGACGAACAAATCGGAAGGATTGCCCAGAAGGTGTTAGAACATCAGGGGTTACTCGCGATTGTGGCGGACCATGGCAATGCGGAAATCATGGTGGGGCCTCACGGGGAACTTCATACCCAACACACCACCAATCCAGTTCCTTTTGTTCTCGTTGGGCATCGTGCGGTGTTAGACGACTGGAAACTTCAACCGGGAGGCGGATTACAAGATGTAGCGCCGACATTGCTGGAGGCGATGGGTGTGTCAAAACCGAACGAGATGACCGGGCGGTCCTTGCTCGGCAAAGGAGATACGAAATGAGAGATAGCATAAAAACAATACAAGCGATGGAGATATTGGATTCGCGGGGCAATCCCACGCGGGACGTCCATCTGGGTC
>JAKADI010000403.1 GCA_021820675.1 Bacillota bacterium
CCGCGAAACGCGTACCGTTTAAAGATGAAAAGACAATGAGTTTGTTCCGAGATGTTCAAGCGTTACGGGTAAAAGCCGAGGATATCGGAACATCAGTGGGAAGCCTTGGCATACCGGAATTCGGGACAAGCTTTGTTAGGCGTATGCTTGTCGATACCAAACCTCAAAGCTTTGCCGAACTGGTCCGCATTTCCGGACTGTCGCATGGAACAGAAGTATGGACTAATAATGCCCAGGATGTCATTCGACAAAAGTTGGGGGGGCTGTCTGACGTAATTGCCACCCGGGATGACATCATGCTTTATTTGATTGCTCAGGGGATTGAACCCAAATCCGCGTTTTCGATTTCGGAATCGGTGAGGAAAGGTAAAGGCCTCAAACCAGAACAAGAAAAGCTGATGAAAGCGCATAATGTGCCTCAGTGGTATATCGAATCATGCCGTAAGATTAGTTATCTGTTCCCCAAGGCCCATGCGGCGGCATACGTCATGATGGGCTGGCGTATTGCCTGGTTTAAAGTCTATTATCCTTTAGCGTTTTACGCGACGTATTTTTCGGTTCGTGCGTCGGACTTTGAGCCTCAGCCGATTTTAGGCGGTAGTAAGGCTATCAATAAGATGTTGGCCGACATCGACGAAAAAGGGAATCAGGCCACTCCGAAAGAAAAAGGGTTGGTTACGGTGTTAGAAATTGCGCGGGAGCTTTTCGCTCGCGGGTATCGGTTTTATCCAGTTAGCTTAGAGAAGTCCCATGCTACGCGGTTTCAAATTGAAGAGGATGGCTTACGTATTCCTTTCGCTGCATTGCCAGGTTTGGGCCAGTCAGCCGCCGAAAATATTATTCAAGCGCGGATGGAAGCACCCTTTTTATCTATAGATGATTTGCGGCAACGGGCCCGGTTAAGTAAAAGCGTTATCGATCTCTTAAGAGCCCAAGGCGCTCTAAAAGATTTAGGAGAGACAAATCAACTTGCGTTTTTCTAACTCGCCTTCACTGTCATCATTATGGCCTTTATTGATTGTCACAATGATCATTCAGAGTGGGTTTGGTTCTATTTTGCCGTTGCTGCCATTATTTGTTCGGGATCATGGCTTGCCTTTAAGTTGGATTGGCCTCATGGCGGCAATATATGCTCTGATCGCATTTTTGGGTCAATTAATGTTTGGACCTCTATCGGATCAGTGGGGACGGAAACTTTTTCTTATATTGGGAACCTTTCTGAGCATGATAGGAACCGCTCTTTTTTTGTTGCCTGTGCGCCCTGGATACTACCTGTTGTTTCGGGCTCTCCAAGGCGTCGGTGCGGCTGCATTTCTACCCGCGGCTAATGCCTTGGTGGCTGATTCTGTCGACGAGCAGTATCGCGGACGAGCCTATGCGTTGATGTCCTCCTTCTTTATGGCTGGATTTGCACTGGGACCCATGATTGGCGGATTGGCCAGTGCAACCGGAAGTTTGTCCACCCCGTTTTGGGTGGGGACCAGTTTGGATTTTTTGGCCTTGATTTTGTCCGTAACGCGGATATCAAGATATCCTCCCTCATTCCGATTTAATATATCGGCGCCCAACGGTAGATCCGGGGCTATTCCATGGCATTTACTAATGGGATGGCTTGTGATCAACTTCGGATGGATGGGATTGGGGGGCATGTATGACGCGACATGGAGTATTTATATGCAAGGTATTGGCGCCAGCCGCATAGAGATTAGCTTATCGTGGACATTATTTGCACTGCCATACTTGCTGTTCAACTTTTTGGCGGGGCGCTTGGCAGATAAACCGACCCGTCGTCCCCTTCTTATTTATGGTGGAGCGATGCTCAATGGGGTCATTATCATGTTGTACATTTGGTCGCATTCGCCTTGGTTATCTATCGTTCTCTCTTCTGTAGAGGCCGTTGCAATGAGTCTGATTACCCCAGCTTTAAATGCCGATGTGATGTCATTGGCCACTCCTGCGTCTCATGGGAGAATACAGGGAATTTTTCAGGCATCAGGAACTTTGGGATCATTCGCCCTGGCTTTACTCAGTGGATACTTATTGCCACGCGGAGCAAGTTTCGCGTTGGGCGCGGGGGCTCTGGTGTTATTTTTGTCAGTTGTCATTTCGCTCATGTGGAAGCGAATTATTGCACTGAAGATACAAAGATCATAGCCGAAGTTCCGGAAAGGCTTTCCCCTCTGAGTTCATCACAGGTATGTGAGACTTCCTTTGGCTCTATGCTCTCTCGAGCTTTTTGCGCTGTTCTAAGGACCGCACTGTGACTGGTGTTGAGATGTCGCCAAGAAACTTTACCCCAAACCGCGACGAAGACAGGCGGGAGTGAAGGAAGCGGCCGTTGTCCGGGACGGTATTTGACCCCATGGATGTCGAGGAGAAAGGGTAATGGCGCCAAAAACGGGCCTACTCTGGTAAAATTTAGGTAACAACCCCATCAATTTCCGAGGAGTGTGCCTGCATGGCGATTATACCACAACCCCTCTGAGCATGGCGCTCGGGCGCATCCGGCAAAACCATCCCGAACTGCTCCGCAGTTTAGTTCGTAGCGCTTAAGCGCTGCGCGAACGGCCCGCTCAATTCCATCGCCGTTCCTTGACACTCGCTGGTCCCACCGAGTGTGTTTCGCGATACCCACCAACTGGTATGGCCATCATTACCAGTCCGGATGGTGGGTGTTATAGCCGCTCACCCTTCGCCCATCGGTTCCACTCGACGCAAGATCACTCCGCAAAGAGCCTTTTCCGCTGCGCGGAAAATTAGGGCTGTGGATAACTTTTATGGCATTATATGCCAGATATGAGTCGTGCCGTACATGACAGCAGGGGTTGCCCGGGACGCGTAGGCCGCGGCGATCGCTGACCACCCAGGCCAAAATTCCGGTGCCCGGCGCCGGTTTTTTGTCAGACCGTGGAAATTGGCGTGAGGGGACAGTGTTGGGGCCTCAGGTCTTAGGCGCTCCAGACCAAACTCCGCAAATGCTCCGGATGCTGCTGGCGAATTCGGCCTAAGGCCATCGCTAACATCACAATCAGAGCCAATCCGCTCCGCATTCGCATTTTTTTGAGTCCCCGAATGGTGTGTCACGCAAACCCAAACGACACATCCAGCCGACTGTTCACGCGTTCAACCGCCGTGCGGTGATCATATTCCCGGTTCCATTGATCACTGTCCCGGTCGAGGGGGGTAAACACCCGGCGATCGGTCTCTAAGGGGATCCGGAGACCTTGGGCCACCGGACATTGGTCTTGTCCCATGCAAGATATTCCGGCAAACCGGGCCGGACACCGCTTTTTGAGCGTGTGTCGGGCTTCTTCGAAGCCCCCGTTGCTCATGGTATGGATCTGGCCGGTCACCGGATCATGGCAGAACACTTTCCCTCGATAATTCTCAGCCTCCGCATCTGGGGTTATGAAAAATTAAGGATTTACCGCAGAGGGATCATCTAGCCCGACGGATCGCCCGGAAACGCCTCAAACCGGTGTTGAATGGGGATTTGCAACATCT
>JAKADI010000404.1 GCA_021820675.1 Bacillota bacterium
CCTGAGAAAAAAACTCGGATTAACTCAAGAACAACTTGCTGGTGATGAATTGACCAAAAGTTATGTAAGTCAGGTTGAACTGGGCCGCATTCATCCATCCCACAAGGCGTTAGAAATTATCGCCGCTCGCCTCGGTAAACCTTTAGGTTATTTTTTGGAAAACGGCGATGACATGCGCACCATTGAAGTTTTATTAAAGGCCGCGCAAGCATTGTGGAATAGCGGACGTCTAGAAGATGGAATGCTCGGCTTACAAGAGGCGCTAACTTTGGCAGAGCGCACCGGTCGTGAAGATATCTTAGCGCGTATTAAAGCCACAATGGGTAAACTGGAAATGTCGCAGGGGAATCTGGAAACAGCGTTGGCACATTTGGAGGAAAGTTTGACTTTAGTACATCCCGACGACCATCCAGCGCAGGCAATCGAGATCGCGAATACCTTAGGCATGGCTGCCGCGCGGCATGGTTCTTTTCATAAGGCCATGAATTCGTTCCAGCAGGCGCTGGAATATGCCGAACGACTGGACAGTCGAGACGGGCCTAATATCCGGGCTGAAGCCGCACAACATTATGGCGACTTTTGTTATAGTCAACGGCAATGGGTATCTGCCCTGGAATTGTATCGCATGGCACTAGAGCAAAAACCGCTGAATGCCTGCCGGCGGGCAGAATTGTTAAGCCGAATCGCCGCGGCAGAATGGCGTCTGGGTCATAATAACGATGCCTCACAGGCCGTGGACGAAGCCATGAGCTTGCTTCCTCAAATACGTGGTTCGGAAGAACGAGCCACATTGCAAGCCGATATAGCCCAAGTCCTTATCGATATTGGCCGTGTGGATCGCGCTCGCGAACTGTTACAGGCCTCACTTGCGGTATTTGACCGCGTTCATTTTCAAGAAGGTCAAGCCGTCATTTTGGAGTCCTTATTGCGGATCCCCAGCTCCGAAAAAATGCTCGATCAATACGCTCATCGTGTATTAGCGGCACCGGAAGGATGGCCTTGGGAAGACACAAAAATTTTTTCACTCCGAGCCTTGGCCCGGCATGCCGTGGTTCACCAAGACTACGAACAAGCTAAGGAATATTTGAGCCAAGCGCTGGCCATGAGCCCAGTGAGGAGACAACGGGATCTTGAATGCGAGTATTATATCATACAAGGTTTTCTTGGCGACACCAACGCCTTAACCCAGTTATGGAAACACCTTACCGAACCTGCCTATATCTCAGCAGAGCCGCGTAAATTCACCCCAAAACTTCCCGTGATATCCGCACCCGAAGTAGTGGGAGCCGTCAACTAACTCGAAGAATCATCGCCCAGGCAGGCAATAAGACCAGCCTACCGACTCGATATTAACTAATTCTTTACACGTTTTCTTGGATACAATATCCTGATTTGTGTAAGACAATATGATTGATTCCTCCATGGTGACGTGAAGGTATCGGAAACAAGACACCGGACATGGTTCTCTCCTTGCCGAGGGCAGAGACATGTCCTTTAACTTATGGACGGCCATCCGTATTTGGTCAAAGAAAATGGAAAAAATAAAAAAGCCCACCAGGGCTTTTTAACGCTTCGAAAACTGAGGAGCCTTACGCGCTTTCTTTAAGCCATATTTACGGCGCTCTTTCATGCGTGAATCTCGTTTGAGAAATCCTCGCTGTTTGAGCGGAACGCGGAAATTGCTATCCACGTTCAATAACGCGCGCGCAATGCCGTGACGCACCGCACCAGCCTGACCAGACACTCCTCCACCTTCCACTCGAACCAAAACATCAAAACGGCCTTCAAGCTCTATAGAATTTAATGGAGCCATGACCATCGTTTGCAACGACCGAAGGGGGAAATACTCTGTAAAAGGGCGGCCATTGATGAGTACGCGACCCGTTCCCGGAACTAGCCGGACTCGTGCAATGGCATTCTTTCGACGGCCCGTTCCCCAAAATTGCGCTACTGCCATCAGATTTTGACCTCCCATACTTGCGGCTGTTGAGCACTATGTGGATGCTCACCCTGTGGATAAACCTTAAGCTTCCGGAACATTGCTCTTCCCAGCCGATTATGCGGCAACATTCCGCGAATAGCTTTTTCCATGACAAAAGCAGGCTTCTTCTTCATTAATTGGCGATAAACGGTTCGCTTCAACCCACCAAAATACCCGGAGTGATGAAAATAAATTTTTTGGTCGAGCTTCCGTCCCGTTAACACGACGTTTGCCGCATTGATAATGATGACATAGTCACCCGTATCCACATGGGGTGTATACGTTGGCTTGTGCTTGCCCCGTAAAACCGTCGCTGCAGCCGTTGCCACACGCCCTAACGGCAATCCGGCAGCATCGATAACATACCATGTACGCTCAACATCTTGGGACCGGGCCATATAAGTAGACATGAAATTCCCTCCTACCTGATGTGCCGACGACGCTGCCGGCAACCAAACATTAATATTTTACGAGCGCAGCCCTTTGATGTCAAGAATTTTGACCATCTTGATCCATGGGCCTATCAAAGACCGCTGCTGACTTACTTAATGAAATCACATTATTACCAAATATTCCACCCGTTTCCTCGACATGCGCCGTGGCGGTTTTATATAGGACCATGTCTTCTTGAGAATTCCATCCAGCATTTCAGTAACTGGACTCAGAGCCCTCAAAAAGCTTATCGATTAGATAAGCTTCGTGAATCATCGGAATGCAAGAATCGATCTCATTGGAGTCATCTGCAGTGTGAAGATCATCTTCCTATTGCCTATTGTCTTGTCATAGCCCTTGGCAAAGCACGTGGACTAAATTACTATGACCATAAGGAGGTCCTATGTCGATGCGTAACCTTCTGATGATCTTGCTTTTTGACGGCATGATTACGATACCGCTGATCACAGTCATTGTTGTGTTAATAGTCAAACCTCAGCGAAACATTAATGGACATTCCCCGACCTTCGGGCGTCGAGTGTTCCGGTCTTCACAATCCCCTCTCGAAATCGTCCAAGAACGTTATGCCCATGGAGAAATTGACCTAGCAGAATTGGAAAACATGGTCAAAACGCTCTTACGGTCCCAAAACCCTGGACAACGCTGGTAATCGATCTTTTGCGCGTTTTTTACCGGGTGAGGTTATCGGGCTCGTCCGCTCCCGCCACCGAAGCGCCGAATTCGTCGCATGCCTCCAAACCTTGGACGCCAAGTACCCTGCTGACGTGAAAATTCAAGTGGTCTTGGACAACCACTCGGCCCACACCTCCAAGGGCTCTATTGGCGTGGTGGGGACGCGGTGTCGAGACTAACCGTTACGACGTTGCACCACCGAAAAGATTTGGAAGCGATTCGAATGATCGAAAGGCCACGGGCCAAGTCTTGTGCAGTTGCTAGACCAACTGAGATAGGCAAATAGGATTCCTTATAGAATCCAGTGATATGGTTCCGAATTCACGGCGATGACAGAGAAATTTGGTGACCCAGGGGTATCCTAGAATCCACACCACAAACGCGGAATCCCG
>JAKADI010000405.1 GCA_021820675.1 Bacillota bacterium
ATGACTATTCCGTTAAAAAACCATCACGCTGGTCGTCGGATCCCCTCCGCTCGCCGGAAAATGGCCAATGACATCGGCTTCCTGCGTATCGTGAATCAGATGCTCCGCTGGGACAATCGCCAATGCTAGACTTCCCCCAGAGAGATTGTTAGGGTTCGATGTCTTCCGGAACATCCCCTGGTATCGGACCGCCGAGGACCTAGAAACCAGTCACATGGACGTACGGATGGACGTGGAATAGCAGCCGCATGATTTTTCCGATGACCCGCTCGGGTTTTATTCTGACATTGGAGGCCATTCCTTTTCCACAAATTGCGTGACAAACATGTCACGAACGCATGCCCTAGATCCCCCTACAACAGGACCGGATGGAGTCACATCGGTTAATCCAGCAAATCGTGAAAAATTTATCATAAATTCCGATTCCACAGGACTTGATCTGCCAAATTTCTTCCATCAGGTTATGTTACAAAGGTTATGGCACTAACGTTATGGTACAATATGACAAAGAGAGGTGACGATCATGGCCGTGAAGCAACTGATCGAGGCTCCTCTTGTAGTGGTGACGAATCGGGAGCCCTATGTGGATGAGCACTCCGAGAGCGGGATTCGAACCATACAAAAAGCGGGAGGAGTCGTATCGGCCCTGGATCCCCTTCTACAGGAAACTGGCGGGCAATGGATTGCCTGGGGGAGTGGGAGTGCTGATATTGAAGTTTCGCCCGGAGGAAAACGCGAAGTACCTCCTGAGCATCCATGCTACACGTTGCATCGGATTGTTTTAAATCCCGAAGAGGTTCAAGGTTACTACGCCAAGTATTCCAACCAAGGACTATGGCCCCTCAGCCACATGCTGATCGAACGAGCTCAATTTTCGCGCCGAGCATGGCAAGTTTATCGCAATGTAAACCAAAAATTCGCCAAACGCGTTAACTCTGTGAGTCCGGAAGGCGCTTGGATTTTTTCACATGATTATCAATTATCCTTATTACCGGCGCTTGTACGCAAGTCTCGGCCGGATGTCGCCATTGTTCACTTTTGGCACATTCCATGGCCGCCACTGACCATTTTCCGTCTGTGCCCCCAACATCAAGAAATCCTAAGAGGCCTTTTGGGAGCGGACGTGTTGGGATTCCAAAGTCAGTTAGACGTCGATAACTTTTTAAACGCGATTGAACGGATGCTGAAATTACCCGTAGATCACAATACCGGCATCATTACCGTAGGCGACCGTAAGGTACGCGTAAAGGCATTTCCAATTTCAATCGACTTTGAGGCCATTCAAAAGTTGCTGAACATGCCCCGGATTCAACGCTGGGTTCGTGGGATTCGTCGCCACATCGATTATCGCAATCAAATACTAGGCATCTCAGTCGACCGCGCAGATTATACCAAAGGTCTTCTCGCGCGTCTAGACGCCATTAAAGAATTCTATAGTTTGTATCCACAGTACCTTAAACGTGTCACCTATGTGCAAGTGGTGGTGCCATCGAGAACAGAGGTTGCAGAGTATCGGCGCTTTTACGAACGGGTATCCCAAAAGACCCAGGAATTGAATCAACTATTCGGAACTTCCTCATGGAGCCCTATTATCACTCTGCCGCATAGTATTGATCGGCCCCGACTGATGGGACTATTTCGTGCAGCTGACTTTGCCGTGGTAAGTTCTTTAGTGGACGGAATGAACCTTGTTGCGAAAGAATTCGTTGCCGCCCAGATTGATAAACAAGGTGTGTTATTACTGAGCGAGACGACGGGGGCCGCCAACGAATTGGAGAACGAAGCCTTCCCCATTAACCCGCTCGACCCAGAAGGATTCGCCAATACCCTACACGCGGCCTTGACGGTTTCTGTAGAGGAACGAGCTGCCAGAATCGCTGCAATGCGTATGCACCTCAAACAAAATACCATCTATGACTGGATGGAGGATATTTTCCTCACCTTGAAGATGGCGGCCCAATCTTATGTCTAGAAGACTCCTGACGGCAACCGCCTTAAGTCAGATTTCGAAACAACGTCGCGTTCAGAGCTGGATATGGTTTTTGGATATTGACGGAACTTTGCTCGACATGGCACCCACTCCTTCGGCGGTAAGGGTTCCAATAAACTTATCAGCATCTCTTCTTCGTCTAATCCAAAACCCACGCCATCACGTGGCGCTGATAAGCGGGCGCTCGTTGGATGATATTCGCGGTTTATTTCCAAATCTGCAGTTGAGTATAAGTGGAAACCATGGGGCAGAGTATTGCTGGGCCGAGAACTTGTGGGTACATAACTCGTCCCAGCGGTTCCTTGCAACTCGCCCTCAGGTGCTCGACGCCCTTTCATCATTTGAACGGTGCTTCCCTGGAATATTAATCGAAGATAAACAGTATTCCCTCAGCGTACATTATCGCCGCGTGGATTCCGCGTTGCACCCGCACCTCCAAGACGTGTTGAAAGAATGCCTTGCCTCTATTCCGGGTATTACCATTCTGCCAGCGAAGCGCTGCTGGGAAATTCGTCCAAACCCCGGGTCCAGCAAGGAAGACGCCGTCAAAACATTATACGAAAAAATATCCTGCACACTGCCGCATCCCATCTTGCCCATCATCATGGGAGACGACCGCACCGATGAAGATGCTTTTCATGCACTGCGCGACTCCCTCACTATTCACGTTGGCGAGGGACTGAGCGAGGCAGCGTTTTGGCTGCCCTCTCCCCGTCATGTTCGCGACTTGCTGTCGGAAATTAGCCGTCGACCCCATCTTTTACTGGCTGGGGACCATGATTCCTCACAAAATCGATAATGGGTAAGAGTGGCTCAACTCGATTGAATGACGGGACCAGATACGCTCCTTGAATGAGCGGCATTAATTGTTCCATAAGCTTTAAGGCCAATTCAACGCCCAATGCTGTTCCATCTTGAATGGTCTCAAACCGTTCTAAAATATCATGGCCGACAATGATTCCCGGAACCTCGTTATGCAGATAAACTGCTTGCCGGTAAGAAACGAGAGGCATTACCCCAAGAAGCAATGGAATCGGCAACGGTCCCAGCCGATCTAAAAATCGCTCTAATTGTTCGGCCTGGTAAATCGGTTGGGACATAACAAAATGCGCGCCGGCATCAAGTTTTTCCCGGAACCGCGTCAATTCGTGGTCAGGGTTTTGGGCATTAGGATTAACGCCTACGCCAATATCAAAGACGGTACGACCACCAATTTTCTGACCGACGGCATCGTGCCCGTTGTTAAAGGCGTTAAGAACCTTGACCAATCCGGTGGAATTAATATCGTACACTGCTGATGCATGTGCATAGTCACCTAACCCCGGGGGATCGCCAGTGAGCGCCAACACATTACGAATACCAAGCGCGTGAGCTCCTAACAAATCGCTTTGAAGTCCCATGAGGTTACGATCGCGGGTCGTAAAATGCAAAATCGTTTGAATGGGAATATTTTCGGTAATGAGGCGCGCCGTTGCTAAAGCACTTAGCCGCACCCGGGCCATCGGG
>JAKADI010000406.1 GCA_021820675.1 Bacillota bacterium
GACAGATGTCCCCGTGGTCTTTAGTTGGCTAAGTAACATCTACACGATGGCCTCGGATTTGAAACATGTTACTAATTATCCGGTTCAAAGCGAAGTGTTTTTGGGTGATGCCCGTAATGTCTCCAATATTCTTACACCCGGGTCCATAGATGCAGTGATCACCTCCCCGCCGTACCCAAACGAAAAAGAGTACACTCGTACCACTCGATTAGAGTCGGTCATTCTGGGATTTCTTAATGATAGGGCTTCACTTCAATCACTTAAGAAGGGACTGGTTCGTTCTAACACGCGGGGGGTCTATAAAGGCGACTCGGATGATGATTGGGTAGCCGGTGTTACTAAAATCCAACAGTTGGCAGAACAGATAGAACAACGACGACAGGAACTGAATAAAACTTCAGGATTTGAAAGGTTATACGCCCGGGTCACAAAGCTTTACTTCGGTGGTATGGCCCGCCATCTGGTTGATCTTCAGCCGTTTCTTAAGCCGGGCGCCCGACTCGCATATGTGGTTGGTGATCAAGCTTCATACCTTCGTGTAATGATCCGCACGGGGCAGCTATTAGCTGAGATTGCCGAGCCGTTGGGTTATGAAGTAGAGTCTATTGATTTGTTTCGAACCCGATTAGCCACTGCGACAAAGGAACAAATGCGCGAGGAAGTTGTTATTCTGAAGTGGAAGGGGTACTAGGTCCCAAATGCCTGATCAAAATCGGTATTCTGCCCTAATCGAAGCAGTGTTCTTTTTACGGTACAAACCGGACATACCCGACGTTTTCTTTGAGAGGCAAGATATTATCGACAAAGCTCAAGAACTGGGGATTGCGTTGCCGAAAAACGTTGGAGATGTAGTATACAGTTTTCGTTACCGGACGCCATTGCCGCGATCCATTAGAGACATTGCGCCGCTCGGAATGGAATGGGTTATTTTCGGAAACGGCCGAGGGAAGTATCGGTTTAGCCCAGCAGATCCGAAACTAGCGCGAATTCTTCCGAATTCTAACCTTATCGAAACAAAAATTCCGGAGGCCACCCCTGGATTGGTTTTGAAATACACAGGTACGGATGAGCAAGCTCTTCTGGCTAAAGTTCGTTACAATCGCCTCATCGATATATTTACGGGAGTCACCGCGTTTTCATTGCAAAACCATTTACGAACTACAGTACCAGATGTCGGGCAGGTTGAAACAGATGAGATTTATGTTGGGGTAGATAAAAAAGGAGCTCATTACGTATTTCCGGTTCAAGCAAAGGGGCACAGCGACCAACTGGGAATCGCTCAAGTCGATCAAGATTTTTTGGTTGGGGAAACCAAGTATCCGGGACTGATTTGTTGTCCAATTTCTGCCCAGTTCATGGCGGATGACGTGATCGCAATGTTCAGCTTCGAAAAGACGGATAATGAGATTCGGATATCTGGGGAGAGGCATTACAAATTGGTGGCACCCGAAGACGTGACGAGTGTTGACTTGGAATTATATCGTGCACGGTTAGACAACTGATTTCTGTATGTTGCAGACACAAGCTAGAGCACCTTTGGGTTTATCAGAATGAGCGAATGCTGGATGACCGGTAGGATTATTGCGATATACCTGTGATCTTGTTGTCGAATTTACGGGGAGGGTGTGGTTTATGGCTAGAAAATTTCGTGCTGTTTACCTTCGAAAAACCGCAGTCGAACGATTGCGACCGTTGTTCCCGAACCTAATACCTGGATTTATTTGCGATGTTGATTCGATAACCGAACTCCCATTTGGTATGGAAGTAACAGCGAGACCGATGGGAATTAATCGTTCCACCAATAAGGCGCAGGAAATTGAAGGGAAACTCATGATCCCTTGGGACATGGTGGATTTCTGGTTCGATTATTCCTCTGACGAAGATGAATCGTCCGGTAAGAGGGACGCGCAAAATATCCATCGATTCCCTATTGGGTTCCGCGTTCCACAATTAAAACCCAACGCTGAAAAACCGACCTAACTGCCAATTGAACGCGTTGCTGTTCAGAGATAATACATGGGAGATGAATTAACCCAATGCCGACCCGCCCTCGCAACCCTACCGGATTCGTCCGTCAGCATCCGGACACGAAAACGAAACGCTGGCAAGGCATCATTAAATATCCCGATCCGGATAAGCCTGGTCAGTGGAAAACACGCTCGAAAACGTTTGACAAAAGGGCCGAGGCCCAACAATGGGTAGACGAAACGTTGGCTGAGCATCGTAAGAATCCTCAATATCGGCCACCCAGCGACGAGCAGTTTGGCCCATTTTTGACGCGCTGGCTTAACGATGTCGCAAGAATTCAGGTCAGAGCCACTACGTGGAGTGCCTACTATTACGCCGTGCAACCGGTAATCCATCTCATCGGCGACAAACCTGTGAAGAATCTCACGCCATTGGATATTCAAAGTGTCTATACCTCAATGGTGCGAGAGGGGACCAAACCGGCAACCATCCGTATTACTCACAACGTTTGCAGGCAAGCTCTCGATGCGGCGGTCGATTACGCGATGATTCCCGTCAACCCCGTTCATCGCGTGAAACCGCCGCGTGTCCCAAAGCCTGTTGTCCATCCACCAACCCCAGTTGAAGCGCAGTCCTTTTTACGAGCTGCTGATAGCCACATGTGGCGCGTTTTGTGGTACGTGATTGCGCTCACCGGCTGTAGGCGGGGAGAGGCGCTGGGACTGCAATGGGGCGACATCGATTGGGACCGACGAACTATCATCATTCAGCGCACTCTAGCGGGCAAAGCCGCCCGGAAACAGTTGCACGAGCCGAAAACGGCAGCAGGGCGGCGAGTGGTGGCGTCCTCCATGTTTCTGATGGGGTTAATGAAAGACCATCTTCATCAACAAAAACTAGTCCGTTTGGCGGCCGGACCTGACTGGGTCGATACCGGCTTTGTATTTACCACCCGAACCGGGAAGCCCTTGGACGGCGACAATGTGCGACGGGCATTCAAAAAGTTGCTCACAGTGGCCGGGTTGGACAAATCCACGCGGATTCATGATCTGCGCCATGCCATGGCGACGACCTGGTTGGCCCAAGGCATCCCGGTCAAAGTGGTGTCGGAGCGCTTGGGGCATGCCAGCATTGCTATTACGCTCCAATTGTACGGCCATGTGCTCCCTAACATGCAAGCCGAAGCCGCCGAGCAAATGGACACATGGCTCTTGGGCGATAATCCGGACGCGTCACCACGGCGTCACCACGAAACGTGATAACCAATGATTTCAGGCGAGAGCTATAAAACGGATGAAATTAGGAAGGCCGTATGGCACAAGGATTGCAGGTCGCTAATGAGACGACAGAACACCATAGAAATTCCGCGCTGGTCTTTTGACATGCGAGAGGTTCACAGGTTCGAGTCCTGTACCGCCCACCATCAAATTTGAAGCCCGCAAGCGATTGCGGGTTTTTTGTTGTCTTTTTAAGCTACGATTTTCGGCTAATCATTCATACTTCCATCCCTGCGAACAGCG
>JAKADI010000407.1 GCA_021820675.1 Bacillota bacterium
GGATACTGGGGGAAAAAAGCTCGTTGTTTAACCAGGTCTGACCCGTCTTTAAGTTCGCTATATGAGGCACCCCAGCAACATACAAACGATGTCCTGCAATAACGGGACTATTGTCAGATAGACCGCTTGCCACCGGTAGAGATTTTTTCCATGCAATGCGATGCGAGGCGAGATTGATATCCCAAATAAGCGATGATGTGGCGGGATAGGATTTCATATAAAGATTAGTCGCCACAAAGAGGTTATTTCCTTTGATGATTGGAGAGGACATGCTATCAAAGCCGGTTAACTGCAATGACCATAATAAACGGCCTCGGGCAGCCGACAAAGCTATGAACTGTCCCGTCCCCGTCACCTCGTAGACGACACCACCCGATAATACCGGTGTTGGCATATCCTCGCCAGTCGTAGAGTAAAACCACAACTCTTTTCCGGTGTGGCGATTGAACGCCATAATACCGTTGGTTCCGGTCCCACGCATCCAGCCCAACTGTGTTGAATAGTTTCGAAATGCCTTATTACCTAATCCTACAATCACTTCGTTATGCCATATCAGCGGAGTAGTCATCGCGGAATTCGGTAACGTATCTATCCAAAGTCGGGTACCATTAAGTACATTCCATGCTATGAGTTTATTCGCATTACTAGCCACATAACCTTGATTCCCTACGACGGCCGGCTGGTCCACCACAGGTGCGGAACCTAAATGCAAAATATATCCCGCTTTTAAAGGAGAGGACGACTCCCAGTTAAAGACCGTATTGTGTTGGGTACCCGTCTCGAATCCTGTCCAATTCCTTGGAACTGTTCGCGTAGCTTGGATGGGCATCGCTGGCGTAATTGGTGCAATATGCACCCTCGAAATAGGTGTCTGTGGAGTTGGCGACTTCGGCTTGGCATTCCACGTCGGAGACCAGAATATCTGATGATAAAAACCGCGCGGCATAGGAAACGCGACCCACAACGGCAGTAAATATATCGTTGTAATCCCGACCGCTGTTCCCCCACACGCAGCTACCCAATGCCAAAGCCGCTTTGTGGAACGCAGAAGTTCAAAAATTCCGTAGGCTAAATTGATAATCAACATCGGCATCATTGAAAGAAAATAATAATCAAACTTCGAGCGAGGAGTTACTAGCCAAGTCGCGTAAAACACCAAAAACCAGACGATGAAGAATTTAGTCGTCAAACGGAATTGGCGACGTCGAATGTCTTGTCCAATCGCGCCCAAGAAGCCGAGAAGCCCGAACCATATCACCACGGGATTCGAAAAGGCTAACAAGCGCATGGTAACATGGGCCTTGGTGATCCACAAATAGGCCGTAGGTCGCGGTAAACCAAACCAGGTCCACGCGTTTGACGTCCAGGGATGGTAAAATCTTAATGCCCACATGTTTTTAAGAATAAGCCATTGTAGCTTACCCCACGCCAAAAAGACATTCTGAGGCAGATAAGATTGTTGAAACCCTGCAGAAAACGCATACCCATAGGTCAGAAAATACACAACCAACGGAATTATAGTGACAGAGGCAATCAGTAACCAACGTCGAGGGGACCGCCAAAAATGCGATGGCGCCAAGACTAAGATGCCCCAGGCCATCAGGATGGTTTGCGCTCCAATCCATTTGGCCGAAAAACCTAGTCCAAGGGTGACACCAAATAACCATAAGGTTCGCCTGGCAATTGGCCTATTATGATTAAGATCATCATTTACCCGCCATAATACAAAAAGATTCCAAACGACAAATGGAAAGGCAATCGAATCCAGCAAGGCCAATCGACTCGTACTGATCATCAATCCATCAAGAGCTGATAAGACGGCCGAAAACACGGACACATACCGATTCTGAAACATTGATTGGGCCAAAGCATAAATTATCACGGGAACCAGGGTTCCCAACAACGCTCCTGGTAGGCGCCATGCCCAGGCATTATTGCCAAACAATATCATGGCAAAGGCAATAACTTCCTTTGCAAACGGCGGGGCTGATAACAAATTGGGGTCAAGTCCATAAATCAGATGCTTTACTAAAACAGGCGGCCGATGATGCAATAACACATCCGCTGCAGTAACATAGTAATACTCATCATAGATTAACCCGTGATAACGTCCCAACCCAATGAACCGAACCAAAAGGGCCACTATTTCAATGGGTACGACAACCCACCATGGAGGTATTAACCCAGGACGGAGGCGAACGCGATAGCTTTGTTCCTGGGACGATACAATCATTCGCTCCCCTCCTCTGTTTCAAAACCGACAATTAGACACATTATACCGTTCTGAGTCCGAAGATCCGACGGCTAAAATTTTCCTGACTGGACTGCTGTCCACACGCCACCTTTCGCGGGCAAATTCTAACGACAATCACATTCTTGATATTGACGCCACCCTTTATCACCACAGATCAACAATTGGTTCGAGAAGGGCCGACGCGTTCACTTCGTTAATATCCCCCTGGACAATTCCCCACGACAAAGTTGCCCAGTACCATGGCCATTCCCGCAACGTGGGTAGTTGATCTAGCAACTCTTTGAACTCTGTTAAATGTTGCAGTTGTCCTACTTCACTTACATCGAACACCGGCTCGGCCAAAGTCAAATGCCCCTGGTCATTGAGAATCCAGTGGAATTGATGCCGGAATTGACTGGAAAAGGGATTGAATCCGGGAACCACGCCGTTGCTTACCTGAAGCCATACATGAATCGAAAATTTTTGGGCTGCGTCAATAATGCGTTGAATGCGTTGGGAGTCGCTCGTAATCTGAGTGTACATCCATGGTTCGTACATGATGAAATGACTAGGAACATTATAAGCACGCGACTGCCGTCCCAACCCTTTGTCAAGCCGAACACGAAGACCTTGCATGGTTTTCGCTTCACTAATGTGAATTTTTATACAAGGTAGGCATCTTTTCAGATTTTGCGGCGTAAAGAACCACTCAGAAACATCGGAATTGGACATAGATTCCAAAGAAACAGGAGTCATTTGATTTCGCTTCAAAATATTTTCCACTATTAAGGCCGTGGGATGAGATTCAGTTATCGCCATCATATTAATCGTCTTCCGGCTCCGTTACGGAGGCTAAGGGCCATCAACCAAGAACCTGATATGGCCTTAATTGCGACACGGAGACGACCTCCTCCTTCACGTTAAGATCGCTAGTATAGTTAGCCTAATAAACGAGAATATTCGATCTTCATGCAACGATTTTCTATTACCTGTAATCCGGCAGCTTCGGCAATCGAGCGGGCAACTTCATTTTCAATACCTAGCTGCAGCCACAGCACTTTGGCACCAATCCGCACAGCGCTTTCGGCCACACTAGGAGTATCTTCCGAACGTCGGAACACATCCACAATATCAATGGAAAAGGGGATATCCTCAAGACGAGCATATACTTGTTCTCCCAATATGACTTCTGCTTGTGGATGAACCGGAACGATATGATAGCCGTGTTCTTGTAAAAATTG
>JAKADI010000408.1 GCA_021820675.1 Bacillota bacterium
ACGTAATGAAGGGCAGTAGGGCATTCTTGAAAATATGGCGGGAGATAATCCGGGATTCCGAAGCGCCCTTGGCGCGGGCCGTGCGCACGTATTCGGCAACGGCTTCCTCGGCCATCGATCCCCGTAACTGCCGAGTCCAAGGCCCCACGACGGTCACCGCCAACGCGACGATGGGCAGGATGTGGTGAAACACCCAACTCGGAAAAGCTGTGCCAGGCGGGGTGAAGGCCGTGGCCGGCAGTACCAGCCAGTGAATGGCCAGTACGTACAAGAGAACTAGGCCGATGACAAATCCCGGGACGGCCCCCAGAAAACCCAGTATCACAGTCAGTGCGACATCCACGACCGATCCGGCATAGCGAATTGCAGGCGCGCCAACCATACCGTGACGCCGTAGCCCATGGCACTGCCAAGCACAAAAATTTCCAGGGTGGGCGGTAGCTGGTATCGGATAACTCCGCCTAGACCGCTGATACTGATCAGACTCTTGAGCCAGAGCACAAACTGCACGGGCACCGGTTTGTCGAGCCCCAGCGCCGCGGTGAGCGCGGCACCCTTCTGCGGCGTCCACTCTTTGCCCAGCATGTCGTGCGCCGGGCTGGCATGATCGAGGTGAAGCAGAAAGAACATAACGGCCGCCATGGCACCCAGCGCCAGCACCGCTTCGACCAATCGCCGAGCGATCAGACGACTCATGATGGAGATCCCCCCTGGCGGGAAACGGCATGCGCCGCCTCCGAAACCATATTGATAGAGAAAACCAACAGCGCCAGTGCGACCGCGGGGGACACCCACCACCACCACTGGTTGGAGTAAATCTGGTGCATGCCGTGGGCAATCATCGATGACCAATTGGGCCAGGGCGGCGGCAGACTAATACCGAAGTAGCTAGCCGTAGCAAGCACCACCACCGCGGTGCTCACGCTGTTGCTCGCGGACATCAAGATGGTGGGGGCCAGCGTTGGCAGGATATGACGCCCCATGACACGCCAAGGCGAGGTCCCTAAGGACAAGGCGGCCGCCACATACGGACGTTCTCGGACACTTAGCACATGGGCTCGGACGGGGCGTGCGACCAAAGGCCAGGTGGTGGCGCCGATGACCCCAATCATCGTGGTAGGACTACTCGTTAAGAGGAACGCGATGAGCAGCAGTGGCACCAGTTGCGGAACACTGAGCACTACGTCCATGACCCAGACGGCCACACGGTCGAACGTGCCACCGACATATCCCGCGAACAGCCCAACCCCTACGCCGAGAATGGTGGCGCTGAGGGCGGATGCCAAGGCGATGAGGATGAGAAGCCGGCCCCCAAACATGACGCGGGCCAATTCGCTGCGCCCCAGCGCATCGGTCCCCAATGGAAACCGGAGGGAGGGCGGGCGCCGGGCTTCCGTCACATGGACAGCCAGCGGACTGACGGGGTAAAAATGCGGTCCGGCAAAGCAAAGAAACACGATGCCGACAAATAGCCCCAGGCCAATCCAAAGCAGCGGTCGGTGCCACACCGACCATGATCGAGACCCTCGAAATCTACCAGCGCGAGGTGCCCGTTCTCGGGTATCCGTTACCACCATATCTATTCACGGCCCTCCAAGTTCTAGCGCTACCCACGATTTCTTAATTTTAAGCAAAATTGCCTTGTTGGGGAATTTCAATTGCCCTTGACACCTTAGCGTGCCTTGATGCGTTTGCACAGCCTGCCGGGTGCCGCGACAGATGGATGGCCAACGTTACGCTGAGGAGAGCGTCGCGTGCCACGACCTCGGCACCCGGGACGGGGGGAAAAACGCTACCCAGGTGACAGGAAATTACTGCCAATTAGTAAAACCTGGGGAACCCGCAGGAGGCAACGTGAGGGATGTTTTGTGTATGTTTTGAAACGCCGATTGTGGGATGCCTTATCCTTATCCTTATCCGCATTGTTTGGTAACGGTCGAGTTGATGTACCAAGTATTGATATACGGATGTCCGCCGGTGTGTCACAGGATTTCCGTCACCACAGCCGCATTCAGCGCCATACCCTGCGCCGTGAATTTGCGTTTAATATACTGTACTCAGCTGTCGTCCGGAATATCTGGAAGCTGCAAAACATCGGCGAATCGATACAGGGCTTGCGTCGTTTGGCCGAACAACGCATCATGCTGCCCTGACTGTCGATAAAGAGATACGCCGTGTCGGACTACGCCGTCAAACGTCAAGCGATCTTAGACACACAAATCCTTTACAATCAGGCGATTGCGTTTTACACGGACTTTTTCGTTGGGCATGTAGCGGTGCTGGACGCAAAAAAATCCGCGTATCGCCAGGACGGTACCCCGTATGAGCGCCGGTGGACGAATCAAGAATTGCTCACATTTGCCGAAGTGCATACGCTCAACACCCCAGCACATCCTGATCCCTTGCATCCCATAATCGATCATCTGCCTCATGCGCGAACGATGCCGGTGAGTCTTCGTCGTGCGGCGATTAACCATGCGATGGGTAAAGTGAAATCGTGGCACAGTCTCTATAAAATATGGGCCGACGGTGACCAAAAGACACGTCCTCCGCAGCTCGGCGTGCCAAACGAACCTATCACGTTTTATGCCGATATGGTGACATATCCCGATGCGGATCTGTCGATTCAGCGCCAAGTCCGCTATGACTTTGTATGGGTCAAGTTATTCTACGAGGGCCAATGGCAAATGGTGCCACTGCCGGTGGTGCTTCATCAAAAAGCCCAAGAAGTCCTCGCCGTGTCACAGGCCGAAACCGCTCGCATTAACGAAGAAATCCTCAAGATCAAAGCCCGCAAAACCCTAAAAGAATCATGGACCTCCGAAGAAAGGGCAGCGATTCGGCCCCAACAGTGGTGCGTCCTGTCCCTGTCTCTTTATGCCAAGCGAGACAAACAATACCCGGGGGGGCTTGCGGTTTGCGTTGCATATGCCAATGAAACGATGGGTCAATGCGCCGAAAAGAGCCAAGGAACAATTCGCTGCGGATCCCGGGATGCCCGTTGTCACGGTCGATTTAGGGGTGAATCGTTTGGCTGTGATGGGTGCGTTTCGGGATGACAAATTGGTCGCGACCCAGTTTCTTCGGGGTGGTGCCGTGAACCATCATCGGCATCAGTTGCTCAACGTCATTCATCACAAACGTAGCCAAGGCGGAAAACTTCAGGCCGGTGTACAAGATCACGTAGACCTTTGGGAAAAGGTGCGCAACATCGACGAGAACACAGCGCGGCAGGTTGCCCGCCAAATCGTCAATTTCGCGATGTCCCATGAAGCCAACGTCATCGTTTTCGAGTATCTTCGCGGATACAAACCGCCAAAGGAGCGCATGAGCCGGTCTGATCGCAAGAATCACAAACGGGCCTATTGGCTGCGTGGCAAGATCATGACGTGGGTACGTCTGGCGTTTCGTGAGGGGATCCTGACCGTGGAGCGCAATCCGGCGTATACCTCACAAATGTGCCCCCA
>JAKADI010000409.1 GCA_021820675.1 Bacillota bacterium
TTACGCAACTACGTGGCTATCTTTGAGACGTTTCGGTTTCAATCCGACATTCGGAACCTGATTGTGTTTACGGCCTTATTCATTCTCGGTTGCTTAGCCTTAGGGCTGTTTTTGGCTGTCTTAATCGATCAGCGAATTCGGTTTGAGAGTTTGTTCCGCAGCATTTTCATTTTTCCCATGGCGATTTCTTTCGTGGCGACTGGTGTCATTTGGTCGTGGGTCTTGAACCCGCAAACGGGGGTAAACTTGATTTTGAAATCTTTAGGAGACCACCATCCCCCGAATTGGTTTCTCAGTACCGCGATCGATCCGTCCATAGGTGTGGGATTAATTCAAGCGGGTATTCCTTTGGCTCTGATTGCTGTGAGTATTGCGGCGATTTGGCAAATGTCCGGTTTTGCGATGGCAATTTATTTGGCTGGCCTGCGTGCTATTCCCGAAGAAATAAAAGAAGCCGCCCGGATCGATGGAGCTAGTGCGTGGAGACTATTTTGGTCGGTGACTTTTCCTCAGCTTAAATCTTCAACCGTGACGGCGGTGATTATTTTGAGTGCGGCGTCACTTAAGGTCTTTGGCTTGATCTATGCGATGACCGGACCAGGACAGGATTTTACGACCGATATGCCCACCTTGAATATGTTTGAGACGACATTCCAAGGGAGTCAATTTGCCCAAGGGGCGGCCATTGCCACGATCCTCTTTCTGATTATGGCGGCATTTAGCATTCCGTATTTGATTTCGGTGCTACGCAAGGAGGAGGAGGGGGCGTAAATGGCTGTCCGGCGATTAAATCGATCATTGTTATATGTGGTTTTGACGGTCTTTGCGATTCTGTATTTGATGCCCATTTATGTCGTGGCCGTAACGAGCTTGAAGTCCGGGGCCGCCATTAATTTGTCGCAGATGTGGGACGTGCCGCGGGATGTAAGCTTAAGCAGTCTCGGCACAGCGTGGCAGAAGCTGGGGCCAAACTTTATCAACAGCGTGTATCTCACACTTCCTGCGACGATCATTTCCTCCCTCATTGGATCCCTGAATGGGTATGCGTTGGCAAAATGGAGATTTCGGGGTTCGAATACGATATTTTTTATCATCTTGCTGGGGATGTTTATTCCGTATCAGGCCGTGTTGATTCCGGTATTGCGGGTATTAGACCTCGTGCATTTATATGGGTCGATACCGGGACTGATTTTGGTCAACGTGGTCTATGGGATACCGATTACCACCTTGATTTTTCGAAACTTCTATGTGGCTATTCCGGATGAGATGATTGAAGCCGGCAAAATCGATGGGGCGGGATATTGGGGTATTTTCCGCCGGATCATCTTACCCTTATCCGCTTCCGGGTTTGTGGTCACGGGGATCTGGCAATTTACGCAGATTTGGAACAATTTCTTGTTTGCCGTCTCTATCACCAATCCACCGCATCAGCCGGTGACGGTGGCCGTTGTCAATATCGCGGGAAGCCAAACCATTCAATGGAATGTGCAAATGGCTAGCGCTTTAATGGCATCGATTCCGACTTTGGTGGTTTATATTTTTCTCGGCAAGTACTTTGTGCGAGGCTTGTTGGCTGGATCCGTTAAAGGATAGGATTTAACCGCGTCTACCGAAGCGTCTTCAGATGGCGCTATCCCCTTTTGCGCCGTGTGCTCTACGGCCTAAAGGGGGATGTTTTTTTGCTGGCGGGGGGAAATGGGGACAGTGCCCTGACTTTTTGGTCCCTTCATTACGCACTGCGTCCGCTACAGTAAAGCCCCCGGATGTTCGCGCGAGGGGGAAACAAAACACGAAGATCGTGCGGGCATGAAATGTCTGGTACGAGCAGCCTCTCATCCCATGAGTCTGAAACACGGCGAAATGGTGGGCGTTTCCAAATATGAAGTCATTGCCGTCGGGATCGTTTTTGGGTAGAGTGCCGATGAGTGTCATCATTTCACCGAGACTCATGACCTCTCCCCAGCCTACCAGGGTGATGTGCGTTGCGATAGGCCGTGGCTTATAACCGTTGCAAACGAATACCGATTCCTCAGTCAACGGCACCTTAGGCTTCCAACCAGGACTTGGACCAAAAGATGCCAAGGGCGCAACCCCGCGGCAAGAGTTCCGTAGTGCTCACGGGTAAGACCTGTCGTTCGCAAGCTCGACGGCAATGTTATGATGAGGGAGAGGTGAGAACATGGATAGGGATCAGGGACCGGACAACCGCGTAGCCGTAGTGATTGAACAGTACCGGGATCACGCGGAAGCATATTTGCCCGGCATGGGGCCGCAATGGCACACCACCGACGCGACGCCGGACGGAGCCTTGGAATATCTGCTGCAACTGATACATCGTCATAAACCTGTCATTCCTGGCCCTACAGCCCCCATGGCGGTCTCACTCGTGACGGTGCACCCTGATACGGCGAACCTCCATCCCGCGATGGTGGAGCGAGCGCCCCGAGGGGTGATGGTCTTGTTGTCGGGCAGCGTGTTGCCGGCCGAAGATCCGCCGCCGGACGCCTATCAGTTGCGGCCGGGTGACCCGATTCCCGACGACGCGCCCAAAGGTCGGGTCTTCCTGGTTCCTCCGACCACGGACGGGCTTGACGACGAGGGAATCTGTCCTCCGGATGCCGTGGTGCTCTGCACCCATTCCGGGGAGGCTCATCGAGTCTTGTGCCATACGGGGGGCGTGGTATTGAAGTTTCCTGCTCGCGTCGTGCGAATCGAGAGCGGACGCTGGGGGGAGCAGATTCAGCAAGAGAATCCGGTGAAATAGGGCGAGGGCAGGGAGATCGCGTGCTCAAACGTCTGGTGTATCATCATGCGGTGGGATGCTTAGGGAGGTTTTCCGCTGCCTGTTAATCCGAGAGATCGTGTGTGCGGCCGGGCTCAATAGCACGCTGCCGCCTGTGTGATGTAAGAGCCGATACCCCCCATGATGGCTTCGAATGACGACTCTGTCTGGGTGAAATGGGGGCGTGCGGTGAGCAGTCACGAATTCGCTGCCGTCCGGTGCATCTTCCGGAAGACGCTCCCCTGGCTTCAGCCACGCGGCTTCAGGCGGCGGTGGTTCGATCGGGTCGAGATCACCATAAAACAGGGCCATCACTCCTTCCGGCGAGTACACCACCGTAGGTGGACGCAAGTTGGAAGCCTCTGGCTGGACCGTGAGGAGGGACACTGCTATCGGTGCGGCGGAAGAGGACATGCGGATCTGGTGGCTTCGCAGCCGTTCCATCAACTGTTCGATCGCCTCGTCCGGTGTGGCGCCGATGGCACGCCATTGGGGACCCATGCCTGGTAAGCGAGCCTCCGAGTGATCGGCGTATTGCTCGATGATTACAGCAATTTCCTCATTCATGGTGTCGGGCTGATACATGCCATCACCTTCATCTGGGATCATAGCACGGTCGTTCATTAAACTCAATGGCCGCCGCTGGCGCTGCCATGCGTGGCAGGTCAGTAAGTGAGTAATC
>JAKADI010000410.1 GCA_021820675.1 Bacillota bacterium
GGGGGTCAGGCGTCTAGGGCAGCGGCGGGGATCTTGTCTCCGTCGGCCGAATCGGGTCCATCTCTCCCCTTTTTTGATTTGCTGCAAAAAAGTTTTGAGCGATATCCGGCTCTGATCGCAGAGATTGAAGAAGCCAGCCAGATGATTGTCGATTACAAGCAAACGGGGGTCATTCAAGCGGCATTAAATGACGAGGAAGCCGAACGGCTGCAGTCGCTTTATCGCTGGCAAAAAGAGCAAATCCGTCTCGAATGGGTGAACCGGGAGCAGTTAAAGGAACTTGAACCGGACATGGGTCACGCTCAAGCCGCCGTGTATGCCCCAAAGGAAATGCAGGTCCACGCGCCTAAACTGGTGCAAGCGCTGGTGAGAGCCGGCCACCTGGCTGGAATGAAGAGTCAATTTGGAACCGTGGTCCAGCGCTTTTTCACATCCCAAAGCGGCTGCGTTACGGGCGTATGCACAACCCAGGGGAATTTTTGGGCGCGTCGAGCGGTCATTGTCGCTACCGGTTCCTGGGCGGGGTCTTTGATGGCCACGTTGGACGGATCTTTTGGGTTACCGGTGAGGCCGATTCGGGGACAAGTCCTATCTTTAACGGGCGATGATCTGCCGATCCGCCATATTGTCTTTGCCCATCGCCGCTACGTGGTTCCCAAACCCGATGGTCGTTTGATTGTGGGAGCGACGGAGGACGACGTGGGCTTTGACGATCGTGTGAGCGCCGCAGGGGTCGCGTTGTTGACCCAATCCTTCGACTATTTTGGTCCCCGCGTCCGGCAGATGAACTGGCAAAAGGTTTGGGCGGGACTCAGACCTATGGCGCCGGACGGTTTGCCGGTATTGGGCCCCTGGCCAGGACGTCCTGGCCTCTTTGTCACCTCGGGGCATTTCCGCAATGGGGTCCTGCTTGCGGCGGTGACCGGAGAGATTGTCCTCGAATGGGCCCTGGAAGGCACTTTGCCGCCGAACACATTTCGTCCTGAGCGATTTTTTCCCGCACCGGGATCTGAAAACTGACTTGGGCGGGCGGGGGCTGGGTAGAGGGGAATGGGAGTACTATCGAGCGCTCGCCCAGACCCACAGCCGTCATGCTTGTTACCCATCATGACGGCTGTGGGTTGGATCCGGGTTCAGAGGTTAGGCACCAGGACTGGCGTCAGTGGCATTTGGTTCAGGGGCCGTATTGTTGAGCGAGTCTTGCAGGGAAAGCCGAAGCTCTCGTTTGAGAATTTTTCCCGTGGGGTTTTTTGGCAAGTCGGCAGTCATGACGACGGCTTTTGGCACTTTGTAAGGAGCCAAGTGTTGGCGGCAAAACGCTTGGACGGCCTCGGATGTCAAAAGTTGGCCATCTTTCAATACCACAACCGCCACCATTTTTTCTATCCAGTACGGGTCGGGTATGCCCAGGACGGCAACTTCCGACACGGCCGGCAATTGATAGATGACCTCTTCCACTGCCCGCCTCGAAACATTTTCCCCGGTGGTATTGTTCTTGTCTTTTTTACGATCGACGACCGTGAGGTATCCCTCTTCGTCCATCACGCCCAAGTCTCCGCTGTGAAACCACCCGCCTTGAAACGCTTCGGCACTTTTGTCCTCATCTTGGTAATAACCTTGCATAATATGAGGACCCCGGTGGCAGATTTCTCCAATCGTGCCGGCCGCAACCGGCTTTTGATCGTCATCCAGAAGGATCGTTTCAACGTTGAGCGCGGCTTTTCCACACGATCCTAATTTTCGCAGTTGATCTGCAGGCTTGAGAACCGTAGCCAAAGGCGCCAATTCCGTCTGCCCGTAAAAATTCCAAAATTGGGTTCTGGGCAATCGGCGACTCAATTCTTGAAGGATTTCTTTGGGCATGATGGCCGCTCCGTAATGTCCTTTGACCAGGGAACTGAGATCGGATTGATCGAAGAGAGGGGAGCGGAGTAAACTAATCCACACGGTGGGAGGCGCAAAGAATTCGGTAACACGTTCTTCGGCAATAGTGGACAGTATGGCATCCGGGCGAGGAGCGGAGATAATGACATGGGTGGCCCCGAGGTAGGTGTAAGGCCCTAAGAATACGTGTTGCTGCGCACTGTGGTAAAAAGGCAGCGCATGCAAGACCACATCGTCTGGGGAAAATCCTCCGTCGACAATGACGCTGACATATTCGGCGATTAAGTTGCTGTGGCTTAACATCGCTCCTTTGGGTCGCGATTCGGTCCCCGATGTATAAAGGATTTGGGCGAGATCCTCGTTGTCAGGACCCATAATTTGTTGGTGGTATGGTATTTCCGCGGGATTGAGAGTTAGAGGCAGAAGGGTCCACCCCTCAGGAACGTCCGGGGAAATGGGCGGCACGGACGTTACGAAACGGCGATGTTGCCAAGACGCGGCTGAGGCGGACGGCATGTACGTCCGTGCGGCGTCCAGCGGGAGTGTTAAGTTGCTGTCACTGATCACGCTATCCGCCTGACAATGTGTGAGAATATAAGCGATCTCTTGTGGTGACAGCATGAAATTGATGGGAACAAGGACGGCACCGAGGTGGGCGGCGGCAAAAATGAGGGTGGCATATTGGGCCGAATTGCGCGCGTACACCGCTATTTTGGAGCCTTTCTGGAGGTCGTGGCGTGCAAGGAAGAGTGCCGTATTTTGGATCGCAATGTCCCACTCCAGGTAGGTCCAACGTGTCTTGCCCTCAATAACAGCAGTTTTATGGGGGTAGCGGACTGCCGTGTGATGAATCAGATCATATAAGGTGTGGCGATGAATGAGCGAATGAGGCACGTTTGTGAACCTCCTACCTTAGTTTGCTTCAATTATATCTGTTTGTGAGAAAATTTTGTCGTTACGGACAACGGCATGGGAGACGTTTGCTGAACAACGAATACGGGATAGACGAGGGTGCCTGCGCGGGTGCCTGATTTTTCCTGAATGGCCAGGTAAGGTTGCGGGGTTTGTCGATTGACGTTAAAATAGAGCACGGGGATTTGACGCATTATTGTTCAATAGATATTTCGTGCAAGGATGGAATCAAAAAATCAGCCGATTTTATTTGGCGTCCATATATACAATCCGCGGTCGATCGTAGGGATGATAGCCTCTTAATACTTTTATTGTCATGCGACAAGAGGTTTATCGAAAGTTAATGGGTTTCATAGCCTGGTTTCGGTGAGGATACCGAAACATCACGTAGAGGCTTTTCCGCTTATATTCAATCCCTTTAACGCTTATAGCGAGATTTAGGCATGTTTGTTGAGGTGTCTATTTTAACAACTCACCTCAATTCGTTCCTTAACGTATTGATAATCAAGATGCGGGTTATGGCACGATTGATTTTTCAAAATGAAGCGCACGATTATTCCTTGCCGTCTCAGATAGAGATATTTTGAGAGGAGTTGCTAGGCCAAATCCCCTTTACCCATAAATTTGTGCGCGAATGCCGGCTGATAACTGGCCGAAGGAGGTACAA
>JAKADI010000411.1 GCA_021820675.1 Bacillota bacterium
CTCCATCCGCCGGAACCAATCCAGTACTTTAAACAAGCGGCCGCGGCGGAGCGGATGGTTTGGCATGGGGCGTTAACGGCATGGAATCAGCAATATGCGACGGCGTGTCGATTGTGTGGGATGGCCCATGACCGTGCCATCAATGCCGCACGCAATTTGCATCGGCTGGCAACCAACACTGCCCTCCCGTGGCGGCGCGTTTGGCAACGGACGCCACGGGGTTCGAAGATCCTGCGCTTGATCGGGAGTCGGACTTCGACGGGAAAGTCACGCCTGTCAGGCTATAGGCTGGGGACTTCGGGGCAGGAAGAATGTTGTGATCACCAACCATTACAAGATTTATAGGAGGACTTAAAGCCCATGAGTATTCGTCTCCGCCAGATGGCGACCGTGTTTTTACGAAATGGATCGGACTGGCTCTTAATGAAACGGGCCGACACGCGAGTCCTGGCGCCAGGACTGTGGGCTGGTGTGGGGGGGCATCTGGAACCAAGCGAAATCAGTGACCCGGAACGCGCGGCATTGCGGGAAGTCGAAGAAGAGACCGGCATCCGGGGCGATCAGATACAAGACCTACGCCTGACGGCTATTTTACACCGTCGCCGGGATCACGAAGTTCGAGTGCAATATGTCTATGTCGGTCGGGTGACAACCAGAGAGGTGCATGACACAGAGGAAGGCATCCTTCATTGGGTACCGAGCCACGAAGTTCTTGCTAAAAGTATGGCCTCCTCTACGAGGGTCTTTTTGGAGCGATATTTTTCCCAAGGAGCGTCGGATCAAGTCTGGGTGGGAACTTTAGGCAAACAGAACGCG
The DNA here is from genome assembly GCA_021820675.1 of Bacillota bacterium. GTDB lineage: Bacteria > Bacillota > Sulfobacillia > Sulfobacillales > Sulfobacillaceae > Sulfobacillus. The sequence continues at coordinate 817 of JAKADI010000411.1, forward strand.
GCGCCGTATATCCAATGGGCAATATTGGAAGATTGGGAGCCGTGACCGAACCACAATCCGATCAACGGCACTCACTCCCATAAGGGCCTGCACCGTGCCTAGAGCATCCGGAATCAGTCCAAGGGCTGTGATTCGCGTGTGGCGCCTGCCCAAAATGCGCCGCCTACGCCAAACCCGAAGGACATAGGAGTCCTCCAAACGGAAGACACGATGACCACGTCATGGTGCGGCTCCTAAAGGAATTGCCCATTGACATAGTCCCGGCGTCAGTAATGCGGACGTTTAATGCGGTGGTGAGCATGGCCGGAAACCACGCGTTAAGCGTTTACCAAGATAAGCAAAGCCCCGGCGTTCACGCCCGGGGCATATCAGCCCGTTGGCCCATTAGGGTCAAATCGAAATCCTTGAAGAGCACGGGGCTTTTGAGCTAGACTATTTTTGCTAGCGGATTTCTTCGGGAATCGAAAGTGGAGTCACTTCTTGTGGCAGGGGGTCTTAGGAGGAATTTCGGTTAACCTGGTCCCGCCAACAGAGCCACGGCAACTGCCTGCCAATACCTCCGCCATCGGGCTTCATCCCAATTCATCGTCGCTTTTACGTCCCAAACAGCCGCCGAGTTTGGCTATCGCCCGCATGGCATCCCGGAGCGGCAAAGGTTGCCCGGGGGGCCGATCAATCTTTTGAAAGGTAGCGAGACGCTTCAAAGCCGTGATCTCGCGGGCAAAGAACGCCATCTCCCACGACTGATCCGGATCAAGCTCTGCCTGGTAGGTCATTCACAAAAGCCGCCAAGCGTTAATGGAATAGAGCGTAATGACCCGTGGCCCGTGGCTTTCTCAGGACAGAACTGCCTCCAGTTTTCCACGGGCAGTGCAAGCGCTCAATCCGTCAGCGATAGCTAACCCAGGGCATGATGCGCTTGGCGTCTGCGGTTGTGACTACCGCCACGGTGGTTAAAAGCGGCCATTCAACAAGCGTCAAAAACTCCAAGATTGTGGGAAATAGGGTAGCAATCTAAGGGAAGGAAGGACTTGTAATGGAATCACAAAGTGCTTTTACTGCACAAACCATGGATTTTGATGATCGTGTTCGGTCAAGCTTCGCCAAACAAACGGTCATGAATCTCATTGGTGCGGAACTCGTTAAGGTCCTGCCCGGTGAAGTGGAGATTCTCCTTCCTTTTCGTCACGAGTTGACTCAACAGCACGGCTTCCTGCATGCGGGTATTATCACGACCATCGTGGATAGCGCGTGCGGCTATGCAGCCTTGAGCCTCATGCCAGCGGCCGCTTCCGTCCTGACCGTTGAATTTAAGGTGAATCTTCTTGCCCCGGCGCAGGGAAAAAGGTTTTTAGCCCGAGGAAAAGTCGTCAAACCGGGACGGACCATTACCTTCTGTTCCGGTGAAGTTTTTGTGCTCGGTTCAGACGCGACCAAATTGGTCGCCACAATGACAGCAACGATGATGACGCTTCTAGGTCGTCCCGGCGTAGACGAGGGTTAAGAACTGTGAAAGCCATTCAAATGTGGCCCGATATAATTTGTTCGGCACCCACTGGGCGGCCTTGTAAAAAAACTTTTTGCCGGATTCCCTATTATCAAACATAGCCGTGCATTAGTACGGTCGGGATGGCATAACTCTGTAAAAGAACTTTTTCCCTTTAAGTATAGGGCAGGAGAGACCGTAGACCTAAGACCGACGCAGGTCCAATGTTTGGGCCAGTAACAGATCTTTCACTATAGAGACTATGGTCAGGTTATGCCGACATCACGCTAGTCACGCATGTGTCCTACCTAAACTGCAATACTCTTGGGAATGCTCTATACCTGGGTGGATTAGGCGTCCCAAGGGGGACACCAGACTAACCAAAGCGGTTAGAACGTCGGTTTACTCAGAAAATCACAACAGCAAGCCGGGCAACCTGTTCTATTATTCGGTGGCCGCCTCTATGCGAAGTCACACATTCAGCCCACCCGGGACTAGTGGATGCCTATGTTTCTTACAAACCACTTCACTTAACAGTCTACAGCATTTGGAATATCGCCCCAACTACGGACGAATGGGGTACAATAATGGTCAAGGAGTTTGGCATTTTTTGAGCGAGTCGTCGACCCACACTAGGATACACTGACGGTGTGGCTACCACGTGATAGAACCTTTTCATGTAGGCGAGATCGTGGAGAGTCCTGTATTCTATCTCGCCGAAGTTTCGCGCCCACCCAGGGAATGGCAAGCCTGTAGAGGCGTCCATTCATGGAGCTGAACCTAGGAGGTCTTGCGATGTTTGGACGTTCTTTGCGTATTCGCCGTTCGGTGAAGCGACGTCGCTCAGTGATTGAGGCGGGCCACCACCGTCCGTTTTCCGCATCATGGTCCGATGGGGTAAGGCTTTGGCCCTGGGAAGAGGAACCCGCGGCTGAGCCTAGCCCCGAACTCAGGGCACGCACGCCGAGACGCCGTTGGAGACGCTGGCGGCATCGTGCTCCGTAAACCCTCTTGACGCCGTATTTTTTGAAACAAATGGTGCGTGAATCGGTAATCTGGCGATCCGTTGAGACATAACGACCAGGCGGATCGATTGTTGCGGGCCCTAGCGATCATGGAACCCCATAATCGTTGGGGCACGGCGGCGGGCGAGAG
>JAKADI010000412.1 GCA_021820675.1 Bacillota bacterium
AAGAGAGAGGACTCCTGATGTTAATGCCTCGTGCATATCGAGATAGTCGCGAGCTTGAGCTCGCCGTCCTATGGTATAGGCTTTTTGGATAACAATGTCCCGCGCATCAGCGATGGCCAGTTGACGCCAGGTTTGCAATGGGAAATCGTGCGCAAAAGGGTAGGCCAAAAATGTCACGAAAATGCCATTCAGACGATAGTGAACTTGATCGGCGGCTTCATTGAGTGTCTCTACGCGTTCAAAGCGTGGAGCGAACTCGGTGAAAGAAGGTAAAGGGGGGAGATGGTGTAAAGGTTCTTGCGTAAAGAAATCTAAGTCACGAGATTGGCGATGCCCTCTCTGTAGAGCTAATGCGGTGCCGCCCGCCAAATAGAACGCTTGCATAGCGGGCCATTGGGCTAATAGCGATGCGACATCAGCCACACCGACGGGTAAGATGGTTTCGTTCATGATCTGTCGCCTCCTCGTCTCTTTAAGGCTATTGTAGATCAATTTGAGAATTTGGCGAACAGAGCGGGACGGGAAGCGGTCCGAATGGGCGGCTTCCCGTATGGGTTGATCACCGCAGGAACAGGACTAACGGTCATCTCACCCGTGACATAAGCTCGCAGGTGATGCGTCTAGGATGAACCGCGGTGTCGTTTAACACGGTTTTCAAGATAATTGACGCCGTTGCGTTAATCATTGAGGGTGCCTCCTTGAATTTTAGACAGAACATTGACACGCTAGACCCGCCGACAGGCGGATGGGCCTATACGCTAAACTTTCGAGCGGAAATCTTAGTACGATGAACCCAACGAAGACGACCGAACGGGTCGCGTCGGGCTGGAGTCGGTGTGCCCGCTCAGGATGGCGGGCACCGCAGTCATGGTTGATTGTGAATCAAAGCGGCTTGTTAACATAACCTTCATCACAGGATCGCGAGACAATAAAGAAAGTGTCATACAATGGGTGATGTCCAAGAGGAAGCGCCTTAAAACAGTCTCAACAAGCCCCAGGGATGTTGGAACGCACTGTATGCCACACAGCAGGACTTTATGGGAAACCGATCCTGTGCGTTCTAAATAGCCAACGCGAAATCAGAAAGGAGATCTTATGCTGAAACATTGGAATACACCGATATTTCCGAATTCTACCCGGCAGTGGGTGATTTGTCTGACCTGTTTAGGCTATGGTGAAGAGCGCTGCCACTGTGAAGGCAACGGTTGCAATGTTTGTGGGGGCCATGGGCATAAGGATTGTACGGTGTGTCACGGTCTAGGAGAGGTCCAAGGTCCGAATTACGACGCGCAGGATGCCTACGCCATGTCGTCCTTTCCGTCTACATTCCCCAAATAGATTGTGGACGACTTTTCATGGAACAAAATTCGGGCTATAGCACTCCACAATACGCGGAACAACGATGGGGTCCCGTAACCAGAATTGCATTTAAACATCAGATTTCCCCATTTAGGTATTCCGGTCGGACACGACACGGGGCACCACCATCCATCTTACCCAACTCCATGTGGCTCCCATCAATACCACCACACGGGGTGAGCGAATCGCCTCGCAATCGTCCACTAGAGCTGGTCATCCAGTCCAGGGACCCCGCAATGTCACCGATGTAAAACCGTGAACTCCGGATATAATGCCGTCCCGCCCCGTGATGCGCATTCTATGCTCCAAACGGTCCCCGTTACCTTCTGGCCGCCACGACAAGAATGCCGTCGCGAATGGAATTACGTCATCGTTCCACATGCGGAAGTGATTGAGATTCCTAAGGTGTGTCGGTCAGAAACTAACCAACGGCTAATCCTGAACTAAAAGAAACATTAACCGCAATTTGTGTTAATAATGCCATCCTGACAGCAACTTCACTCACCAGGGGCCCGTTTCCACCAAATCCTCAATAAAGCACGGGCCCGGCGACAACAGGGTTTATCTAACGAACGCACCGTGGAACCTGGATTTGCAGCGACCCGTTCTCTTCTCAAACCTCCCCTACCTTTAACGTAGCCCACAGAGCTGGAACAGCATCCCCAGGTGTGCACCGACCTAGCGGAGCTTCTTTTGGTTCCACGATGTCAGCGAGCCGGCGGCTAACACCGGGGAGCGGTAACCTATTGTTCAGATTTAAAGACATCGTGATCCACGTACCGTTCTCCCTTGATCTCACTTAACAAGTTCACAGCCACCTTAGCTCCGTCACCCGCCGTAATAATGGTGTGCATGCTCACGCCGGCTACCGTTCCCGCCGCCCAAATGCCCTCAATAGAGGTTTTCCCTTCGAGCGTCGCGTCTACCACGGTCTTGATCCTCGGCTCTGTTCCCGGCTTCGTTCGAACCCCTATTTGCTCAATCAGATCAGTGTATAGTCCTGTTGCTAGAATCACATGACTGGCTTGGTATGCGTCCTGATCCGTAGCCAGATCAAAATGGTCGCCACTTTTCGTAACATTGGTGACTTGAGCCGAAATCACATCGGCGCCCAGCATCTTGGCGTGCTCTTTTCCCAGATCAACCATTGCTGGCCCGGTTATTTCCATCACGCCGTAATGGTTTTTGATTAATGCCCGTCGTGTCACACTGCGCCCATTATCGATAACCAAAGTTTTTTGGCCGGCTTTAGCCAAAAAAATTGCAGCACTGGCCCCCGCGGGCCCCGCGCCAATCACTGCTACATCATACATTTTCATCACTCCATCTCATGAAGAATTATGTAACCCCCGCGTTCATCATATGTCGAGACCTGCACCCTTGGGTCGTGGACTTATGACCTTGCCGCACTTGCAGAATACTGCGGCACGAGTTGATCGTACTGCGAGTTCCATGCACTTGTCTATCGCTATCTCAACCCTCTAGGCTCCCAAAGGCAAAAAGTCAAGGCGCCACGGTGTGAGTAAAAAGTCAGCATGCGCAACCACGCTTCAAACCCATGTTAGGTGATCGGTTCGAATAGGTAGCGTTTGCGCCAAACACGGAGCGAAGAGAGGTCATCTCAACGAAAGAGCAAAGGCGTCCCATAACGATACACGTTTTAGAAATTTCGTCCCGTCCTCCGAAGCCTCAGTTAGTCATCGCAACGTGGGTAGCACCGTTCGCTGCTACGAATTCCGAACGGGTCGTCAGTTCTTACCGTTGTTACGTGATGACAAATAGACCTCATAGTCATCGGAATCGTCAACTTCGCCGGTGATGCACGTAAAACAGCCATTCCAGCCTATAATCGCGCTCCCGATGGCCCAAATTAAGCTGCCGCAAATCCTACACGTTGCCCCGCGATCCCGGATTTTGGCCACCTTCTTCAACGACTCGGTCATCTCATGGTCATTAAACAACTTATTACGCCGTTCATACTGTTTCACAAATTCTTTAATGGAAATGGGGACCACGTTGGTTTTGCCTCCAGATCATGCATTCGTCCTTTGCTGCTTTACCGGGTTTTACGTCAGAGAATCGTGGCCGGGTA
>JAKADI010000413.1 GCA_021820675.1 Bacillota bacterium
CCACCTCCTTGATTTCCTGCATTTTTCCTGACCATATCCACACTTTTTACACAACGTTATCCCCACTATATCCACAGATTTCGACACATCACCAATATTAAATGACCCCCGCCAGGCCATAACCTCAGGTAATAATCAGAGTTTGTCGAATATATAATTATTTAAGTTTTCACATATTGGAATCTGTCGACATTATTCGCGTCCGCATTGTCTAGAACATTCCACGGTGGATTCCGGCGTCGACATCAATTCCTGTTCCCGTGACAAAGTCGGCTTGGCGCGACATGAGAAAAAGGACAACGCCAGCAATATCCCCGGCCGTTGGTAACCGTCCCAACGGTGAGCGCATTCGCATAGCTTTGAGGACAGCCTCGACCGGTTGCCCCGACTTTTGCGCAGTACTCTGTGCCATCGACCCTAACAAATCGGTTTCCGTAGCGCTGGGATTGACATTCACAACACGGACCCCGTGCTGGCTAACCTCGTCTGCCAACACTTTCATCACGCCATTTAATGCCCCATTGACAGCACTGGCGATGGCCAAATTTGGATTGGGATCTTTTCCCGCAATCCCCACGATGTTGACAATCACGCCCTTACGCTGCTGAAGCATACAAGGGACTACCGCTCGGGCCATGGCCAGGTATCCAAAGAATTTTACCTGAAAATCTCCAACCCACAAGGACCAGGGCGCATCCAGCACACTAGCAATAGAAGCTCCGCCTGCAGCATTTAACAACAGTGTGGGCTGTCCGATTGTCTTCAGAGCGTGTTGCACGGCGGCTTCGGCACTCATAGGCTGATTTGCCATGTCGCAGGAAAACCATTGGACATGCCCAGGTCGACGGCGGTTGAGCTCTTCGGCGCGCTGCCTTAAGCGCTCACTGTTTCGTGCAACCAACAGCACTTGCGCTCCCCGGTCCACTAACTCTTTGGCGACAGCCCAGCCAATGCCCCGACTTCCACCCGTTACAATTGCACGGTCCGATGAAAAAATCTGCTCCACCGTTCTCGCCTCCTGATTAATCACCAATGTATTACTACCAGTATGCGAAAACGATCTATTTCATGAACTGCGCCCACACTTTATGTGACGGGAAATAAAATGCTAAACCATATCCTTGGCCCACAACGATGAGATGAGAAGACGGCGATTCGGTAACGGGAAATACAGGGGGCTCGGCACTGAATAAGCGCGGCTGAAACTGACTGTGAGGAAAGATCGTAGCGCGGCCCGTTGTCAGGTCCAACCGCGCGATCGCGACTTGGTTCAATCCGCTGTCCCATAGGGTTAACAACAGATGATGAGGACTGACCCACATCCCACGACTAACTCCGGCCAGAAAAGGAAGCCGTGCCGAAGAGATGAGCCACGACAGAGGCAGTGTATGGGTGCTAACACCGTGATGAGTCACAGTGACTACCATATTTGCCGTTCCCGGCAATGCCTGAGGCGAGGCTATCAGGGCGGTAATCCCCAGGTTGCGGGGCTTGGACGTCTTATGCGTCGCGACGGGGTCGAAACCTAAAAGCTGGGTGACAACCCCGGGCACCGGATAGATTTTGGCAATTCCCTGGGGGTACCATAAAAGAATTTGATTGGGGTGAGTCGTAGCCACCCACACACCGCCTCGGGCCTGGTGGATCGCGACAACTCTCGCCCGTCCCACGGATAGGGGGTGGACACTCACAGGGCCTGTGGGCACGGCGCGGATGATAGCCCATTGATTGCGGCTGTTTGAGGCTGCCGCATCGATAACCCCGGTGGGAGAGGCACTGATCCACCGAGGAGCATTCGTCACGGCTGAACTCCAGGTATAACGCCGGGAGCCAACAGCAATAAAATTACGGCCAGATTCTTGCCCTCCGCTGATCATTCCCGGGGTTTCCGACAAGGCCGGCGTCGACACATGAAAATACGGCGTGATGCGAACATGCGGCGCTTGCGGTTGCCACGACAAGAACGAGGCCGAATTGGGAACATTCGCCCAGGATATCACCGCCGATAAGTGTTGATGCGGATGTAAAGACAATGCCGTAACCGCGCCTTCCAGTTCAGGAGCGACTGATGCGAAAGAAAAACCTGTAACGGCGGGAAATGTTTCGGGTCGCGCCAAAGCTAAGCTTGAAGCAGGGGGCACTTGGGAACCGGTAAACGTTCCACAACCCGTCAGCAGTACGGTTCCTGCCAGAGCAATTTTCCACCATTTGACCGACACCAGCATCACCATAGGCTATTGTGCGTCTTTACGACAAGAAGCGCAAGATTCTACAAAAACTCGCGTTGCATGTGGATGTGGCGTTCGGCCTCTTGAATAATCGGAATTTGGGCGGGTAGAATGTCCCGGGGGAGGTTTTCAACCGGAAACCATGCACTTTCCAAAATTTCCCCGTCCCGGGAAGGGACAGACACATTGTTTGGGCCGACACGGGCCCAAAATCCAATTTCCAAGTGATGGCGGGTCACGACGCCAGAATAAAAATAGTGCAGGTCCGTTATGCTTTCACCCATTTCTTCCCATAATTCTCGCCTAGCGGCCTCCAGCGGGCTTTCACCCCCCTTTATCCATCCGGTAACCAATCCCCAGGGATACCGAGGACGATAACTATGCCGCAATAAAAGAACTTGGTTGCCATGGTAAAGAACGACAACCACAGCAACCACAAATTTCGCTTGGGTCAGATACATAATCCCCTGGGTCATGCGTTTGGGAAATATCCAGGAAATCAAAAAAAACATTAGACGCCGCCACAACCGCCGAATTGTCGTCATTGGCGGAGATCAAAATACAGGGCGCTCGCGCCAAGTGCCGAAGACCGACTTCATCACCGTCACAATTTCACCTTCTGTCGCCCCTTGCCGCACGGCTTCAATGATATGAGGCATCATGGGGGCATCTTGTGTCTGACAAGCCTCTTGCAAAGCTTTCAGGGCGCTTGCCACCGCCGTTTGCTCACGATTTTTCCGCCATGCGAGCAGTGATTCGACTTGTTGACGTTCGATCGCAGGGTCAATACGCAACAACGCAATGGGCTCCCCTTCAGCGTCCACAAACGCATTCACCCCCACCAGAATTTGTTCATGATTTTCGAGTTCTTTTTGGTACCGATACGCCGCATCGGCGATCTCGCGTTGGAGAAACCCGTTTTCGATACATTCAAGAACGCCCCCTTGATCGTGAATACGCGTGAAATATTCCTCGGCTTCTTTCTCCATCTCGGTCGTCAGGGCTTCAACAAAATATGATCCTGCGAGAGGATCCACGGTATTCGCCACCCCTGTCTCGTACGCCAATACTTGTTGCGTCCGCAAGGCAATTTTGACAGCTTTTTCCGTGGGGAGCGATAGCACTTCGTCCATCGAATTCGTATGCAAAGACTGCGTCCCGCCTAAGACGGCCGACAAGGCTTCATACGCCGTCCGCACAATATTGTTTTCGGGTTGTTGGG
>JAKADI010000414.1 GCA_021820675.1 Bacillota bacterium
AGTTAAACTGGTGCGTCACCCGGTTGAATTTGGCGCTCACATCCCGGTCATGGACGAACCGCAAATCTTCCACGACGAGTCCTGCCCCCCGGTCCTTCGCCCACTGGACCGTCTCGATTGCCAGTTATCCTACCAACGCGGCGCGTTGAGTCGCGCGGACATCATAGAGACGCGGATCTCCCATCGTCGCAAAGGCTTGGGGATTGCCGTCCGGCAAGACGTGACAGAGCGCTTAAAAAGTGCTGTTGGTATCTACGTAAGCGACTCTGGCAGACCGCCCGACCGTGGCATTGAGACCCCATCATTTCACACGAACCCTCAAGAAAGGCGGCGAGACCGATGTCGTGCCCCACCGATTCACCCAACAGCCCCTTTTACACGACCGCGGAAGTGGCCCACATTCTCCGCTGTAGTATTCGGACCCTGCAAAACATGATTCACCCGCTAAACCGATAGCATAGTCCTCGTTGGCATGCGCGTGGGACATAAAAATATCGGCTTCTATGTGTGGGAACCATTGCTCTTGGATCGTACTGCCATCAATGCTGCCATCGACGAGTAATAGGCGCTTATCAAGGGTGTTTTTTACCAACTCCTTTTGGTCGTCGTATATTTTCTGCCCCTCTTCTCTAAACCGGTAAAGACATCGTCTATTTCAAGCTTAAATCCTGCATGCATGCACACCCCTTCCAAAGCCAAGAGATCATTCATTATATACAGGCCTGTAAGGAAAACGTAGGAGCTGATGTACAGCAACATTTCGTGAGCTAGCGTTCCGCCCCAAAGAACTGGTCCGCGATATTGGGACTGTGCTGATGGAACAGCCGTGTCGCGATGACGTGTACCTAACCGGACATCAGGCCATGGCACCTGACCATGTCAGATTAGAGTCTGATCCGGACATTTATGGACACGTGCGCCGTCGGGTCATAGAAATCTTCCTGACAAAACCGCACCACCACAGCAAAGCTCTAATAGGATCCCGTTGTGGCCTTTTCCAAGCAATATTCCGTATAATCCATAAATATAACCCTGTGCCAACCAAACATTGGCCGAATATTGCATAATTTATAGTTAAGATGGTACAATTCCCCTAAAAGGTGGATCTTAATGAGAGCAAATGATTTGCACATGGTGGCTGCAATCGACGAACAGAACCGCATGGTTATGATTACCGGCGGTATCCATGTAAACGATACTACCATCGTAATGCGCACCGAGCTACCGTCAGCGGGAACGTGGACGATCATGAAAGCCGAAACTAACTTAACCGATAAGACATGGTATGGTTGGCAAGTAACGTTAGGGTCAGGCATCACCGTTCCCATGGAGGGAAGCAGGCCACTATTGTTGACCTCAAGAAACTTTGAGAGTACTCGTTACGTTCCCGAAACTAATACGATTGGTTTTTATGGCGGTGAAATCCGTCCGGGTGAGCCCATCTTAAAGTTCTACACCATAGAAACGCGCGTTCCGCGGATTGTGATGGCCCATAACCGTATTACTGACGAAGCTGACGTCGAGCTAATGGCGCAAGGAACGCCTCTAGGGATCGGACTCCCAAAAATAGAGATCGCCGTCCCAGACATATATGAAATCTCGAAAGTTGGGTAGGCGGAGAAGCCAACGGCAAGGCCCGCACCTGGTCCGGGCCTTGCCGTTTTGGAGGTTCATCACGTGAAGAGGCCCATAGTGGCACTGTGTTTCAGTCAAGTTCTATCTGTTGTCGGAGGACGCTTCATTGAGCTAGGTATCCCTTGGTTATTGCTAGCAACCAACCATCGTGCAGATTCCACTGCCATTATGGCCATCGTGCCTTTGGTTACGGCCATGTCGGCACTGCCGATTGGTCGTTGGGCGCAGAGAAAGCATTCGCCCCAAATGCCGTCACAGGCAGAATTGCTCCAGGGTGCCATTTTCTTAACTTTGGTCGTTCTGATGGTAACGGGTGCTTTAGGACCAATCGCCGTACCTGGGTTGGTTATCGCGCTAACGCTCGTCGCCATATTTGGCACGGTCACACGAATTACATTAACTCCGCAAATCCGAAGTGTTTTTGGACGTGATGCGATGATTCGCGTTTCTAACTATTTGGAGGGTTCCGACGCCTTAGGGACCATCATCGGACCTGTTTTGGCCGGATTGGTATTTAGTACATGGGGTGGCAAGGGAATTTTCGGGCTGTTGGTGATACTGTTTTTAGGATCCGGCGTGGGTCTACGTATTCTCGGTGACCATCACGCTGATACGAATGTGCGCTCACTCAGAGACGCAGAACCAGTACGTTTGTTTGAGTCATTACGAATGCTTATTGCGCCTCCCTTGTTTACGTTATCGGTCATCGACTGGCTTGCAAACTTCGTCTCCATAGCTGTAGTTCTTGATATGGTTTTGATTATCGCTCGTCATCTTCATCTTCCTGACATGGCTACAGGGGTAGCGTTTACGCTGGCCGGTATTGCTAACTTTATGGTTGTCGCCATCCTCGACCGTTTGCAGTATAGTCGCCATTTCCATCCTGTTAAAACGCTGTTTATCGCTTCAGGTGTCTCCGCCCTTGGATCCTTGATGCTTTTGACGTCAGGCACCTATTACGGTTTAGCCATGGGATACGTGGTATTAGATGGGGGAATGGCGGGCGTTTTTGTGATGAGTGGTGCCATGCGAAATATGGTAACCCCAACAGATAAAATTGTCGCCATGCGAACTGGGATTACGTTTTCTAATCAAGTGGTACGCGCGATCGGTTCTCTACTCCCGGGGTTACTTTTCGCGTGGTGGCATGGGCGTATTCTCCTAGGAATGATCGCGTTATGTGGACTGGCACTTCTTGCTCTAGTGTGGTATGGGCGCTCTGCCCTAAGCGAAATCATCATTAAAACAGGAGCAACCCAACAATGATAAGATACAACAAACGTTGTGATAGTATTTGGTCCATCGAACTAGGCTTGGATGCCTTTACAGAGACCATCAAATTACCTGAACCACAAAACATACGCCTACAAGATGCGCCAAGAATCCTAACACACGCATTGCGATCGTTGGAGGGGGGCCCACCGGAATATCATTGGCATCGCGCCTATGTCACATGGGATTAGGAGACAGCTTTCTACTGCTAGATGAAAGAAATACGTTTGCCGAGTCACTTGTTAATAGATTGGCTGCCGTCGGACAACAGGTAATGCGTAGTCCATATCATCACCACCTCGCACCAGACGGCGACATTACCTTGGCAGCTTTTGGCCGATTGCGTTGGAGTAAGCTGACTGCTTCTGAGCGACACCAACTAGATCTGGCTCGCGTGTTTTCGCCAATTCATTTTGGCAAGAATTTTACTAATGGCTGGGGTTTGAGTAGCCCCCTTTTGGAGGGTTTTTTAGTACCATAAGGGTTGTCAAAAAAATAAGACCGAGGGCTTTAAGGTTGGTCG
>JAKADI010000415.1 GCA_021820675.1 Bacillota bacterium
CAACGCAAAATCTTCCATAGCGGAATACAGAACTTCTTCCACCGCGCGTGAGAGACGATGGATTTCGTCAATGAATAAAACATCCCTCTCTTCGATATTGGTCAAAATCGATGCTAAATCTCCAGCACGTTCAATGGCAGGACCTGAGGTATAACGGATGGAAACCCCTAATTCGTTGGCAATGATATGCGCTAAAGTGGTTTTGCCCAATCCCGGCGGTCCATAAAGGAGAACGTGGTCCAACGATTCCTGTCGTGCTAAGCTCGCCTGAATAAAGATTGACAATTTTTCCTTCAAGTCATCCTGTCCAATATATTCCTGTAATCGGCCCGGCCGCAACTTAAACTCATAATCGCCATCTTGAGAATTCCGACCTGAAACCACACGATCATCCATGGTATTCCTCCTTAACGCCTATCCAAGGCGCGAAGCGCCTGGCGGATACGCGTTGCCAAATCACCAGTCGTGTCACCCTGCTGGGACGCTAATTGAGCTTCCTCCCGGGAATATCCCAGCGCCACCAAGCCTTGTATGACCTCATCGATTGGTTCCCCCATTGTCGGCGCCACGACAGTGCCTTTCGGGGAGCGGCCTTGCCATTTTCCAGATAATTCTAACTGAATCCGCTGCGCTAATTTTGAGCCAACCCCCGGAGCTTCTTTAATATGCTGCCAATGGCCATTTAAAACAGCCTCTTCTAATCCGTCAACCCCCAATACGCTCAAGACTGATAAGGCGCCCTTAATCCCTAACCCTCCGACACTGAGAAGATTAAGAAAAACTTCCCGTTCCCGGGTCGTCATAAACCCAACCAAACGCCAATTGTCCTCACGGATCACCAGATGAGTATACAGATGAATTTCCTGACCAATGGCCGGCAACTGGAGATAAGTCACCCGGGACACTTCAATAAGAAATCCAATCCCATGAACGTTTACCGTGCAGTTGTCCTCACCCTTGTGCAAAACCGTGCCAATAATGTCGCTAATCACGAAGGACCTCCTGGTATTTCACCAACTCCAATCCCGTCAAAGCAATGGCCAACGCATCTGCAACATCGTCGGGTTTTGGAATGTCCGGCAAATGCAATAACCGCGTCACCATGACTTGTACTTGCTGCTTATCTGCCCTGCCATATCCCGTTACCGTTTGCTTGACTTCGCTTGGAGACATCTCCACCATCGATACCCGACGCTGGCTTAAAGCCAGGAGAACCACACCACGCGCTTGCCCCACCGCTAAGGCCGTCTTGGTATTCTGCCCAAAAAATAACTTCTCGACAGCACCATACCGAGGTTGATACCGTTCGATCACGTTTAGCAGCCCTGTATAGAGGTGTTCAAGCCGCTGGGGTGTCATCAGTTGACCGGGTGTCAAAATTGCCCCATAATCCACCGCTGTGCTACGGTGGCGTATCTTATCAACAATGGCCCAACCACAAATCGCCGTACCCGGATCGATTCCTAATATCCTCACTTTACTCTCTAACCTACGGAGCAGATTCCCTTCTCTTTCCCGTCCTTCATCCAGTGGCGTGAAAAACTCGGCCTTCAGGCCGGAGAGGGATAGTGCGGCAGGTTCTGCCTGCCCTCTGTCCATTTCTCCTTTCTTCGAAGCTTGACGATGACGGACCTATAGCAAACGGAGCGGACGAGTTAGGTTTGCCTGCTTCGACTGCTCCAAATCCGCCATTTTGAATGGAATCGTTGACCGGTCCTTCACCTACATACATTACGCCAAAACCAAACGATTTCCTTCCTTTACACCCCCGTAGGTTTGAGGATTTTTGCTGCCCCATGCCGAATCCACGCACATCCTATTTTTCTCATGTACACCACGTAACATCGCCAACTCACGCCACGGTGGCTCGGGTTTTTCTGTCTCCAATACTGTGTGGACCGACGATATAGCCATGGCAGCGGTAATGGAGCGGCCGTCTTAAAACCGCCCCACTTTGGCTGCCAGTGTCTAGAACATCACGTACATACCGGAGCGAATATTGTTAGCCACTCAAGCCTCGTCGAATTCAAAGTCATCGGGAAACTCCCCGTTAAAGAAAACTTTTTCCACGTCGTCATGATCTTCGAGTAACTCAATTAACGCCGCTAATTTCCTGGCCTCATCACCCGGCACTTCGGTGGTGGTTTTTGGCAGTTGTACCAGTTCGACTTCGCTAACATTGATCTGCCGACTTTCAAAGTCCTCCCGAACTTCATCGAGTACATCAGGAGCAGTCAACACCACAAATTCATCATCCTCCCGACGCAGATCATCGGCACCGACTTCAATAGTCAAATCCAGTAGTTCCTCTTCACTTTTGTTCGTATTTGTTATCACGAGCCGGCCTTTGGGTTCAAACATCCACGCCACGCATCCAGTTTCCCCCAAGGCGCCCCCATGACGTGAAAAAATATGCCGGATCTCACCCGCCGTACGATTGCGATTATCTGTTAAAATTTGCAAGTAAATTGCCACGCCACCTGGTCCGTATCCCTCATAAACAGTCTCCTCATAATGCACACCATCCTCTTGACCCGTGGCACGACGAACAGCGCGATCAATGTTCGCCTGAGGAAGATTGCTAGACTTAGCCTTTTGGATAGCTAGACGTAGACGGAAATTTGTCTCCGGATTACCACCTCCACGCTTAGCCGCCGCCATAATTTCCTTAGTCAGTCTGGAAAATACGGTGCCCTTCACGGCGTCAACCTTTGCCTTTTTCCGTTTAATATTTGCCCATTTGGAATGTCCCGACATTCAGCTGATTCCTCCTTACCTCGCTTCCCGTGCCCACCTTACCAGCCCAACCAGAAGCTCCCATCTATTCAAATCGGCGGGTAACCGGCATCCGCCGATCCCGTCCAAAAGCCCGTGAAGTCACTTTAATTCCAATTGGGGCCTGACGCCTTTTATATTCATTCCGATTAACCAGTTTAACAGCCTGTGCAATCAATTGCGGGTCCAACCCCTCCGTCATCAGTTGGTCGGGTGATAAATCGTCTTCAATGTACCCTTCAAGAATTTGATCTAAAATTGAGTAAGGGGGAAGACTATCCTCGTCTTTTTGGTCGGGCCGCAATTCCGCGCTCGGCGGTTTAATCAAAATGCTTTCAGGGATCCGCGCTTGGTGGCGGTTTACCCATCTCGCCAATTGGAACACCTGCGTTTTAAGAACATCCTTGAGAACCGCAAACCCGCCGGCCATATCTCCGTATAATGTACTATATCCTGTCGCCATTTCGCTCTTATTGCCAGTAGTCAACACGAGCCATCCAAACTTATTCGATAACGCCATTAGTAAAGTGCCCCGAATTCGAGCTTGGAGATTTTCTTCCGTGATGTCGCGTGAAAGTCCCTCAAACACGGGGTGAAGCTGGGTCTCGAACGATTCCATCATCGGCCCAATCGCGATTTCC
>JAKADI010000416.1 GCA_021820675.1 Bacillota bacterium
GACGGGCTCTGAGTCCGGTAGAACTTATCATTGTCACGAATTGACGACAATGACTTTGCCGAAGACCTGGTTCAGAGATTCGGTGGCTGTCCATGACCGCGGCCTCTCTCACGGACTCGGGACTTACGGTGGGGGAATGCCTGATGGAAGTGGCACCGCCTAATACCACCGTCTAGAGACTATATCGGCGATTCGCCTCTGACTGTTTGCCGCTGTCAGCAGACTTTCGAGGAACGGGGCCTCCATCCCTGAAGCGAAAAAACCCGGAGATTCTGGGGCCACCGGGTTTTTTCGCCCATCAAGTTCGTCTAAGCCGCATTAGGCTTTAGCGGTATTGCCCCGCGGAATTTCCCAGCCCGCGTAAATCAAGCCTGACACCAAGCCGCCCACCACAGGCAAGGGCAATACCGTGGTAAAAAGGCCCGCAAGCCAGTCACCACCCCAGATGCTGATTACTAGACCAAAACCGAACGCAATTACGGCTGACCAGCGCCACCAGTCGCGAGGAGTGCGGGGATGCTCAAAAAATGCGCCCGGGAGGGTCCGTTTTTGCTGTACCCACACCCAGTCGACTATCATAATGAAGGTAAACGGAATAATGACGTCCCCGATGACATCCAAAAAGCCCACCACGTGATTAAGAATGCCCAAAATGGCCAAAACCGTCCCTAGGACGCCCAAGATAATTGTGGCAATAGGCTGCTCCCATTTGGTCTGCCGACGAAATGTGTTAATCGCCACCAGCAAATCGACCGTTGACGGATAGAGGTTCATGGCATTGGTATGCATAATGGCCAGAGCGACTCCGACCGCGGCGATCACGCCCCAAACCGGTGCATGAGCGCCTAACAAGGCCAGATTCCAGTTGCCGGTTCCTTGTTGTGAGTACATACCCATTAGCCCCATGACCAGTACCGACACCATAATGCCTACCGAGGGAGCTAAAAAGAACGCGGTTTTACCACCGCGCGGATTGGAGGCCGGTATCGCAAACCGGGACACGGTGGACACTTTGTAGGTCCAGGCTAGAATGGAAAAGGTAACGACTGTGGTAATGGCTGTCCCCCAAGCCATTGGCACGCTGGGCCCCGGCATCTTCACATGATAGTGAGAGAACAAATAGTATGCCAGGACACCATAACACACGAGTAGCACGACAGAAGTATACCGATAGAAATATTCCAACCACTTCATACCAAACAGTACTAAGACGACTTGGAGGACCCCGATAATCCAAAACCAGAGGTTTCCCGACATGTGTGTGATAGCGCTCAATGTCTCTCCCGCCACCGCCGTGTTCAGACCGAACCATCCCATGTTCACAAAAGTAAAGAGTACCGAAAATAAAAATGATCCCACCGTTCCGTAGCTTTTACGGGCAACAATGAGGGCCGTCAACGGAACTTCCCGCCCCATTTCCGAAAACAGTCCGGCCGGCACCAGTCCGATGAGCCAACTCAACACAATTGCCAAAATCATGTCGGTCACACCAAAGTGAAACAGTAGGGCGCCGATGAGCGGTGTGGTCGCCGAAGCCGATGCCATTAGCCACACGATGCTCATTTTGCCAGGAGACATGGTACGCTGCTTGTCTGGAACCGGCAGTATCCCGACGGTCTCCACTTCCCCGAGAATACCCGCCGGTAACGATTCGGATTCCAGTTTTTCCGGTCCTGCCATAATCAACCTCCTCATTAGAAAGTATGAATTCCAGGATCTGCGATGACGCTATGAATAGATATTCCAAAAAGCCGCCGTTCTGTTCATCAAAGCCAGGAGGCGCTGAATTTCCCCGGGCTAAACTCCGCCCGTGTCAGGACGGTTGGATTGTCGTCTGGCCTGTCTCCAAAAGCGTCAACAGCATTTGTTTAAAACGATTGGCATCGGCTGCCAGACAGATATGGGCGTTGGCGGGCTTTTTCCACACATTGAGCCGATCGACAACCGAGGTGCCCCGCGTAAATTCACCTCGTGTCTCGATGGCCACATAATAGTCTGCGCCGTCATGCCATATCCTATTATCCAATGCCATCGCCATCGTGAGGGAATCGGGGTGGCTAGTCCCATTAATGCCCCCATCCCGTTGGTTAAACTCTAATGTGGATTTCTGGGTTTGTAAAAAGAAGCGGCTCCAGGGGGTATTCATTCGGCGAATCTGATCGAATTCCACCGGACCCAATATGCTGGCCTCAAGCGCCACGTCCCAACCCACCATATAGAGGTTAAAGCCAGCAGAAAATACGATAGCCGCTGCTTCGGGATCAACAAAAAAATTGTATTCTGATAATGGCTCGATGTTGCCGATGCCATTGCCGCTCCCTCCCATCACCCACAATTGGGCAACGCGCGAGGGAAATGTCGAATCCTGACGCACCGCAAGAGCCAAATTGGTCAGCGGGGCTTGGGCCACAATTACCAGCGATCCGTTCCACCGGTGTGAAGCCTCAAGAAGAAATGGGACCGCATGGGTGGGTTCCGGGCGTTGCCGAACCGGAGGGAAATAAGCTTCCCCCATCCCATCCGCCCCATGCACATATTCGGCGCTAACCCAGGGCCGCAGCAACGGGACTGACGCCCCCGGATAAACCGGAACCTGTTCGGCTCGCTCGGCCACCTCAACGGTCTTTAGCGCATTTTCGACTTGCTGATCGAACCTAACGTTTCCCACGTTTATCGTAATCCCGTGCACATCGATCCACGGCGTGCGTAAAGCCACCAAAAGGGAAATCGCATCATCCCCTGCAGTGTCCGTGTCTACTATCAAATGCACGCGTTATCACTTCCTTTCCTGAAGAACCTCCCAGCATCTGCGCACTTTGCGTCCCACCCTCAAGCCGGAGGTTCACCTCATCGACCGCCGGAATTGCCGGGATTACCCCTTGCCGACTGACGCTTAAGGACGCTCCCACGCAGGCTTTATAAGCGGCTTGCGGCAATGATTCGCCGCGCGCAAGTTTTGCGGCAAAGATCCCGTTAAATACGTCGCCCGCCCCGGTGGTGTCCACCGTCTCAACCGATAATGCCAGAACGCGAATATCCTGCCCTTGATGCCAGATTAGAGCGCCCTCAGCCCCTAAGGTCAGCACGATAGTTTTGCCGTGAGTTTTATCCGCAACAACTTGAGCAACTCCAAGGAAGTCACAGGATCATCGGGAACCAGCCCGCATAGTGTTCGGGCCTCGGTTCCAACCCAATTGGAGCGGCTTCTGACCCATCACCAGCTTTTGCGTGAGCAAAAGCTGGTCGTGGAAGAGGAGCTGACCGCGCTCTACAACGCGCTCGATCCGGCGCACTTGGTCCGATCGCTCCCGGGGGTGGGCGTCACGTTGGCGCCGTTTCTGTTGGCCTTATGGCCGGCGATTTGCGCCGTGCGCTCTCGCCAGGCCCTCAAAGCCTAT
>JAKADI010000417.1 GCA_021820675.1 Bacillota bacterium
GAGACGCGTTAAAATTGCCAAAACCTGGCTTATGGCGGAAAAATCACGAATCGTTGCCATACCCCATCAAGCGATCCCGGAGGATGGGCCAGGCTTTTTGTTCTTCGACCGTCATGATCGTGCCACCATTTTTCAGCAAGGTCGGATGCGTGCTGGCCTGGGGATCCGAACCAAAGGCTTCTTGCTGCAGCGCCTGCGCCCAAACACTCAGGAGCTCGGTGATCACCCCGGCCTGACTGGCTCAGTTTGTGGTGTTTCGATGGGCAATTTCAAGATGGCCAAGGGGTTTTAGGCATGTTGAGAACCGTATCCCCTGGTGCGGTAATGGGGGCGATGCGCAGTAGCGTCTGCGCTTGACCATGGTTCGCAGGGCCCGTCGGCGGCGGATTCCAACCAGCCGCCGGGTAGCATGCCGTCAATACGAACCGCATAGTCCAACCTTGGTCGTTCGTGCTGAGAACGGAAGATTGAGCCAAGAGACGAGGAAATCCAACCTCATTTTGCACATAGCCAAATTATGATAAATTTATCTATACTCTAGGAGTGTCCATGATGGACTCGTCATTTGCCGAAATAATCAAAGGGCGGCGTAGCGTCCGCCGATTTAAGGATGTACGTGTCTCCGAAGACACCATCTGTGAAATCGTCGACTATGCCCGCTATGCGCCGAGCGACACTAACTCGCAGACGTGGCAGTTTGTCGCCGTGCTGGATCCCGAGAAGATCAAGGGGCTGGCGGCCGCCATTTGGCAGACCTTGCACCGGATGGCGCAGGATGCTGCAAGCCGGGGGATGGGCAAGGAGGGGCGGCTTCTCCTTAGATCTTTCGGTCCTTACGCCACCGCCTTTACCCATGCGCCCGCTCTAATTGTGGTGCTGTCGACGCCATACCAGTCAAAGTTCCGGGAGCGGATTTTTGACCCACTGGACATGGTTCCCAGGCAAGTATGGGACCTGGAGGGGACTAAAAGCAGCTGCTTGGCTGCACAGAACCTGATGCTGGCCGCGCACGCGATGGGGCTGGCCACCTGCCCGATGACCGGGCCGGTTCTTTTGGCGGAGACGGAACTAGCCGAGCTCTTGGGGATTTCCGTCGAGCGGAAAATCAACATGGTGATATCGCTGGGATATCCGGCCGAGAGCCCGGCGATGCCAAAGCGCAAGCCGGTCCACGAAATCCTGCGCATTGTGCGCTAGGCTAGCTGGCCAAAATGCGTGGGTAGAACACGGTATTCAGGAACCCATACTGCCAGAGTCGCCGCCAGCAGCTCAGATGTGATATGGTTCGACTGAAATCCTTTTTAGACCGGGAGAAAGCAACAGCCAGCCGCATGGGAGCAGTGTCTTCAGATAAAGCTTCCTGTTGGCCCGCTTCATCCACTAGTACAAGGTGGCGGTAATGCGTAATCATTAAAAGAAACATTTGTGTGCTGGGCAAGCGGCGCATTATCTCTTATTCTGGAACTCATTTGAAGGGTAAGGGAAAGGTGGACGGTTTCTCATGGACCAGCATAACCCGCGGCACGCCGCAGTGATTCGATTGAGTGCCAAACAACAGCAAATCTTGGAGTCCTAGGTCCTGGGCTCGTGGCAGTCATACCGCATGACATTTGAAGCACCGTGCTCACATTATTTTGGAAGCGGCCGCCGGGTGGTCCAATCGATCGATTGTCCAACGGACCCAACAGATCGGAATACTGGTGAAAGTCTTGCATGGGTGAACTCCCCCTTTGGGTTATTGCGCAGCTTTGCGTGTCGCGCCGGTCATGGTCATCCAGGCTCGGGCTGTCACGGCACCACCAAAGAATTCGAAGACTTGTCCGGTGAGCCGCGCATCGACGGCTCGGGCCGAAGCATCCAAAGCCGGCCAGAGAATTTGAATGCCCAAGCTGATCGCAATTATGATGCTGCCGATATTATCTTTGAGGTTGGAAATGCGGTATAGATCCCCATTTGCGCTACGACCTTAACAATCACGAACTGATTTAAAGTGGATAACGACTGGTCATTGATCTATTTGAGGTAATAGATTGTGTTCGACAGGCGTCCTCTTCTTCCGAGGGGAACGCCTTTTTGTATAACTCAGAACGGTCTTGTGGACAATTTGTTGGATATTCGTGTTTTCCACAATCCCTTAATGGTCGCTTCCTATCGGCCATGGAATATGGCGGAAGTCGCTCGAGTTTTTGCATCCCCCACACTACGGTAATCGTGGGAATCCCTAGGATATGCGTTATGTTATCCCGTGTGAAAGCCTTTTGAGACAGGCCCGTAGAGAATTCTGTCTGATCGGAGTCACGCTTGCATCGTTTGCGACATTTGCGGTTTTTTGATAGACTGTCTGTGAGGTGATGGATATGGGTCAGCATGACGTGTCTAAAGCTCTCGCCATTGTCCGTGAGCACTTTGAAGAAATTGATGCCGCCTTAACACAGCTACCGGACCTGCAGGTTCGTGTGGCCACACGTGAAGTGCTTCAGCGATTGATTAGGCGTCCCTCGGTAGGTCGTAAAACTTTAGCGTCTCCGGCCATCCTCACACCAACAGAAGTGGCACGCCTACTGGGAGCCAGCCCCGATTCGGTACGACGATGGTGTGAACAAGGCCGCATACCGGGCTACCGCACACCCGGGGGTCATTGGCGTATTGCCCGTCGAGATCTTGACCAAGTCGATACCTTTCGCCGTGCTCTCGAGGCGGTCAGCAAAACCTGGGCGCAAGACCCGGAAACCCAGTTTGATGTCTGAAAAAATCATTCGGGCCATGCTTGACACCACGGTCATTCTAGGGGCCGTGGGCAATCCGTCGGGACCGAATGCTCACGTCATTGCCGGTGTTTATACCATGGTTTTGGCCCAAAGTGTTATCGCGGAAGCCTTACGCCATCTACGCCAAGGGTTTGGCAAAGTCCCACCGTTATCGGATCGTCAGATAAGAACCCCTGTTCGCGACGCTTTTTCAACACTGGTGGAACCCTCACCGACTCGTGCCAGCGCCGCCAACGACACTGAACACGACAGCTGTCCAGTATGACTTGCTGGGACGCTGGCTCGTTCAGGAAGGCTATATCACGCCGGAGTCCGCACGGCGATTGAATCCTCACATGCGTGTCGGCGATGTCTCTCCTAAAGACTTACACGTTTTGGCGGTCGGCCTGGAATCGGGATCTGAGTTCATTGTCACCAGTAATGGCAAAGATTATCCCGATCATTGTGGTATCGCGATTGTGCCGCCGTCCCAGTTTCTTATGCACCTCGCAACCCATTAACGGGGATGTTGTCGCCCATTCACTGTGTCATCACTGCGAGCTTTGGAATTAGGAAGGTTGCGCGTCGTGATCGCATCGAACCTGCTTCAAAACCTGATGGATAAGCCCGACCCTGGGCACTC
>JAKADI010000418.1 GCA_021820675.1 Bacillota bacterium
CAGACGATATCCCATGGCATAAAGGGCGCTCCATAACTCCAGGGCCTGCCCGCCAGCTTCCGTCCACCCGTGGAGTTTCACTTGGCCTTGGGCAATGTCGAGACTGGCAACCAGCTGTTCGGGCTGAAAGTCGTTTAACAGTTCACGGGCCCACTTGGCATCTTTAAGCAGACGCGTTCCTAACACTACCCGTTTTGCACCGCCATTCAGGGCTCGTTCAATGGCGGCACTGTCACGAAATCCTCCCCCGACTTCGATGTCGATTCCCTGTCGGCTCAGTCCGGTTAATAGCGTCCACGCCGTAAACTGACCAGAGCGGGCTCCGTTGAGATCGACTAAGTGAATTTGGCGAGGCAATTTTCCGTAACGGGTGAGAAATAGCCGTGCCGGATCATCGGTATAGCGCGTCACAGCATGGTATTGTCCCTGTTCCAAACGGACCATGTATCCGTCAAGCCAATCGATAGCGGGCCATATTTCCATTATCCTCACAGCAAAAGTCCGGCATTGGTTCCGGCCACCTCTGCTACTGTGCCTCCTTTTTTGGACTAACGCATATTTCAGATGCTTTGGGTTATGCTTGGGATTTTTCTGTGCCCGGGCCTTGATCCGGGTTCGCAACTAGGGCTAAATAGTTTTTCAAGAATCGTGCTCCGCTGTCACCGCTCAGTTCAGGATGAAACTGCACGCCATAAAGGGGCGGGGCCTCAATGGCCACCGGGAATGTCTCGTGATATTGCGTGAATCCCCGGATTATCGACCGATTTTCCGGCGTGATACGGTAGCTATGCACAAAGTAAAACGTGTACGGACGAGTGATATCCTTCCATAAATACGGATGCGACGTGGATTCCACCGTATTCCAGCCAATGTGAGGCAAGATCGGGGCGTGAATTTCGGGCACGGATCCCTGCAGCCAATGGAGTCCTTCACCGCCTTCGGCACCCTGGTCGAAAAATAATTGGAGGCCCAAGCAAATGCCCAGGATGGGCCGTTGTGCCGCGTGCATCTCGTTAAGCCAGGAGAGAAGGCCATGCGCTTTTAAACGGTCGATAACCTTAGTCAATGATCCCACGCCTGGGAAGATGAGGGTATCGACATCGCGGATGTCTTGGGCGGTGCGGACGACATGAGGATCCTGGTTGAGCCGTCTGAGAGCGGCCAATAAGCTCCCTAAATTTCCGTTACCATAGTCAATCACGGCAATTTCCATGTAAATTACAGCACTCCTTTGGTGGATGGCACATCGCCATCAGGACCGACCTGAATCGCTTCATTGAGGGCCTGGCCTAAAGCTTTAAAGGATGCCTCGTACACGTGATGGGCATTGTGGCCGGCTTGGCAGATCAAATGGATGGTGATGCCGCTGTGGTGTGCAAAGGCTTTGAAGAATTCCGGCCACACTTCGGCATTGATCCCGTTGATGGGGCGGTCGGGGAAAGGACCTGACCAATATAATTCCCCGCGTCCCGAAATATCAAGAGCGCACAACACTAGCGCATCGTCCATAGGCAAATAGCGTTGTCCGAACCGGCTGATTCCACGCATCTCGCCCAAGGCCGCTCGGAGTGCCTGCCCCATTGCGATGCCGACGTCTTCCACGAGGTGGTGAGGATCGACCTCAATATCGCCCTGGCCAACCACCTGCCAATGGGTGTGCCCATGTTTGGCCATGGCGGTTAAAAAATGGCTGAGTAAGGGTAAATTGGTATCAATGGTTGCCGGATCCAGACTGTCCAGGTCTACGAGAACTTGAATGTCCGTTTCTTTGGTCACCCTGTGGATGACTTGCCTTCGCGTCATGGGGCGATCTCCGGGGACGTCTTTTGTTGCAAGCGCTCCTTGAGGGACTTTTCGTGGAATGTCAATCCCTCTAAGGCGGCCAGAACTTGACCCGCTTGAAAAAATGCGTCGGGCACGTTGTCATTTGTCTCGATAATGGACATCCGCCGCATAAAGGTTCGGCTTGAGAGTCCCCCTGAGAAGCGGCCTGTTCCTCCTGTGGGCAATACGTGACTGGGACCGGCCACGTAATCTCCTAAAGCCTGACCGGCCAGCCAACCGATGAAAAGCGCTCCAGCCGTTCGCATTTGAGGGGCCAGCACTTCGGCCTCGCGACCGATGAGGCCC
Organism: Bacillota bacterium; assembly: GCA_021820675.1. Taxonomy (GTDB): domain Bacteria; phylum Bacillota; class Sulfobacillia; order Sulfobacillales; family Sulfobacillaceae; genus Sulfobacillus. The sequence continues at coordinate 2,131 of JAKADI010000418.1, forward strand.
AAATGTTCCGGAGCGATGCGGTTGGCAAAAGCCACGGCTTCTTGCGGAGAAGGGACTGTAATCCAATCAATGCGGCCAAGAGGACCGACATGCGACTTGGTATATTGTTGTACTAAACTTTTCACTTGGCCGGCGGTATCGTCCTGCCATGAAACAAAATACGCGTGGGTGTCAGCCGCGTGTTCGGCTTGGGCCAGTAAGTCCAATGCCGCGACCCGCGCTTCGTGCTCACCAATGTCTGCGGCGATGACGAGGACCTCGGAAGGGCCGGCAATCACATCGATGCCGGCGACACTGCGGCGAAACAATTCTTGCTTGGCTTGGGCGACAAACTGATTACCCGGGCCAGCAATTAAATCAACGGGTTCAAAGTTCTCAAAACCATAGCCCATGGCCGCGATGGCTTGGGCTCCGCCCAGCCGCAGCACGGTTTTGACCCCGGTTAGCTTTAAGGTATAGACCCATAGCGGGTCAAGAACCAGGGACAACTTGGGAGCTATGGCCGCGACCAGGTCATCGACCCCTGCCACCCCGGCCGGAATGGCACTCATTAACAGACTTGAAATGAGAGGATATTGTCCGTTGGGCACATACAACCCCACCCGGCGCAAGGGAACCAACCGTTCTTCCAAATGAAGTCCCGGCGCTGGGTCAGCCTTTGTCGAGGAGGGTTTGGTGGCTTGATGAAATTGGCGGATCTGACGGGCAGCAAAATCGATAGCCTCGCGTTCAGAAGGATTCAGATGAGGTTCCGGCAAAGTCATGACGTCGACCACGACCTCGTCGGGACGTAAGGCAACCTGGTCAAATTTTTGAGTATATTCCAGAATTTTCGTGAGGCCGTGTTGCTGAACATCATCCAGGATGCGGATGACGGTTTCGTGAACCGAGCTCATTACGTATTGACTTCCTTTCGTCGTTATGTGAGTCCTATGGGTTTTGCAACAAATGCCGAACCCGTTCTAATTCGGGTTTGGTGCGCCAATGGGAGGCGTTGGCGATGAGTCGCGCACTGCATTCCAAAATTGTGGCAATCTCACTGAGGTGGTGTTGGCGCAATGTGTTTCCTGTATCGACAATATCGACAATATATGGGGCCAGTCCAATGACGGGGGCAAGCTCTAAACTCCCTGACAAGGAGACGATTTCGACCGGATGTCGATGTACGGTGAAATAGTTTTGGGCAATTCTTTGATATTTGGTGGCGATACGGGTCGGGCCTTCCGGCCATTGATTTTTTTCCCGGCCAAGACGACCC
>JAKADI010000419.1 GCA_021820675.1 Bacillota bacterium
CTCCTCATCCGAAATGTTCAGCTGAATCATTCCCATGACCTCCTCCTCGTATGTCCAGGGGTTTCACGATCCACGTCCCCTTTGACTCTACAGAAAAGGTCGCCACAGGTCCAGTAGAAATGGGGTATTTCGGGAAACTTTTGCGCGCCTGAGCTCTGCGCCAATTCGTCAACTGTCATCCGAGAGGGGTATATCCACGGAATAAACTGGACGGAGGTACTTGTCATCAAGGAGTACCCATACACTAAGACCGATTGACCCATAATACCGACGAGAAACGCAGCGAATCCCGGAGGCACAGCAGAATAGGGCTTCTGCGGAACCGTTCGTCCAAACAAGAGAACCCGCCCGACGCCTTGGACAGCAAGAGCGACGCACGAATTGAGGATCACCAATAGCCCAAAAAAGCCAACATTGGTCATCGATTGGACACATAAATGACGACCGCGAAAAATATCAGCACGCCGAGCCAAAACAGTGCCCCGCCAGGTCGTGCAATATTGACGTTCCACCCCCCCCATCGTGGAACAAACACCCGCGGGTCATCGGGATTATAATAAATGATATATTGCCACCATGGGGTCTTTTTCTTTGCGTGCTCCTCGGCGTTTCCCACAGGAAACTCTCCTTCCACGAGATTTCTAACTCTTGTTACGGCCTTTTATGGGCATGATGCTGAGCAAAAGCCAGATCACGACCATACCGAGCCCCATGATGTTGTCCGCAGCTATGGGAACGATCCACGCCATCACGGCTAACACCCCCCCTGCAATCGCCCCCCACTGAGCACTACGCCGATTAGCGACGTGCCACGCCCGTGGATCTTGGAGGGTGCGGGGCGTTCGTATACCAACCCACGAATTCGTTGGAACTCGCGCGAGTAGAGGAGCACACACCACTATTAGGAGGCCCAGCAAGCACGCTGGGACTCGGGTATTGACGAGTGAGGAATTTAGCGAATGACCTGCCACCCAAAGGTTGGTGGCAGAAAGAAAGGCGACCAGGATCCCGCCCATCGTCCGAAAGATTAAAGCGGCATTCGATGCGGATACTTGCCAGTGCCATATCAACTCCCAGACGACGATTAGCACAAAAGGCGACCCGATACTGACGATCAAGAAGGTAGGTTTTCTCATAAACCCATTGGGTCGCCCCCTCAGGGAAAAATGACTGATGATGTGGAGAGGCAAATATCGATACCCGACTACTTCAAGTAACGCAACGGTTAACCACACTACCCATCCCCAGAAGGGAATCCCGGCCTTGTGTGTAGCCATGCGCACCCCTCCTTTAGAGCCAGATTCAAACCCCTGGCCTTGGTTATGGATTTTGTGACAAAACCTGCAAAATAATTCCGCCGATCCCCAGGACCACCACGGTAACGAAAATGATAATGCTCCAAGGATTGTTCCAATTGAAGGTCCATCCCACGCCGATTCTCTTGGGCACGAATAAGGGTTCCGAACGGCGCGGGGGTTTTTGATTGTCGTTGTTTTCGTCTTGGCCCACTCGCTACCTCCCCCATGCTAATTGTTCAAACCGTGTTTCATAAATCGGCGACCAGTTGGGCCACGGCTTGCGTTGCGAAATACCTGTGCATGACCGCGTCCACAACTTCATGATAGTGATTCCTCAATATAGATAGAATCCGTTCATCCTGGTGCAGAACCGCACAGGCCTCGCATGGATGCACCGTGGGCGGAATGTTTATGGCCGAATCATATTGTCTTGCCCATAATATGATTCGCTCAGGACCGTCCGTGTGGATCCAAATTTTCAAGAAATCCGACAGTTGCTGTTGATACAACGAAACTATGCTCTCGTCTCTCAAAGACCCCAATTTCATGGCAGGAATGTGCTCCATTGTCAATCCACAACAAGACGCCACCATACCCGTTGGAGTCACAACAATATTTCCTAAAATATTATCACATCCAGTTAAATCGCTACGAATCTCTGGGTCGCGCGTGAGATGCTCCTTATGTGTAATCTCGGAGTCCATGAAAAACGGCATCCAAATGTTGCTCATAACCGACAACAGCGCTCCATTAGGGTGATCCCGCATGAACTCTTGTAATAGGCTATCCGCTAAAGCATCTTGTAGCTGAAATTTGGCAGAATCGTTACCTTCGACGACAATAAGCGTACGAATTCCCAATTCTGCCGCTGTAATCGCTGCCGTGACCACACGACCAAACGGGACAAATGCCTGGTGATCGTCGCCTGTCGACAGGTTAAGTTCGGTCAATCCGGCCTGTTGTAAAGGTCGAAGGCGTAGCAACGCGGCATGAGAGGACGTAGACCAATATCCGTTGGTCACACACCGCACCAATAATCCCCTATTGTGGGCATAACCAACTGCTGAGACCAGCTCCTTTCCGAGAAGAAAACATTCACCACCAGAAAATACAACCAAGCGCAAACTAGCAAAAGCACTCGCCTGATCAATCGCCTGATGGATCTCTGGCAAGCTAAGCCTTTGTGTCAACTTCGGACTGCATTCAAAACAACATTCTTTACACGCTGCCGTACATTGGTAGGTAGCGAGAACTGTCAGGCTGGTTGGCCCCGAGGTGAGTCTAATCATAAAGTCAGAGCGCCTCCTTCGTGTAAGCGTTGCCATTCATCCCTTACCAAAGTTATTAACTCTTCGACTAGGCGCGCTCTACCAGCGTGTCCAAACTCAGGTCCTCCCAAGATTTGCGCGATAGTAACGCACGGTCGCATCTGCGGTGTAAGAGCGATTTTTTCTGAATTGGCCGTATCGGCGGCGACGGCCACCACCGCCAGTGCCAGAGCAAACACCGCGGCAGCCGCGCCAGCGAATACGTAGGCATAGACATCTGTGTTCGTATCGACAAACGTAAATGTGAAAGTGAAATCCGGCTCAGGGTCAAGCATGGCAAACCCCTTGCTGTTTTCCTTGCTCGGCAAACCATCCATCCTTAACTCGGACATTGCCTCTAGAAACCCGACGACGTTTCCATCGCGTGCACGTTGTGGTACACCTTCATCTTCGTCGGTCGAATGGTTGTTGGTATAAGAATCCGGGTATCCGGTTTGTGATTGATCCGCTGCCCGTTTGGGTTGAATTGTGAACCCGACGACAGCAATCCTTAGGGGGGCTAACGGGGCCGGATAGTCCGCTATTCGCATCGTTAAGTGATTGATTCGATTCTTTTGATTGTCTGGGTCTGACGCGATGACCAAGCAGGGGGCGGCATGGACATTTCCATCCGCCGAATAGTGGCGGGAGATTGACGTTATCTTCTTTCGCATGGTATCGTGCATAACATGATAGAGAAAAACGAGTCATCATGGTTTGGCCAATTGCGGCGCGGCGTGGCTGACCGCTGTGTGCTGGCCCTCCTGGAGCACCATGAA
>JAKADI010000420.1 GCA_021820675.1 Bacillota bacterium
CCGATTCCGGATCCGGACCTTGTACCCATGAAAGCAGAAAGGCATTCAGACCGGTTTTGGAATACAATGGACCACCTGATGCGAGCATGGCATTGGGATCCACGAGGCGGATGTTGACCGGAACTCTAATTTTTCCCCAATCGGCTTTGATTACACGAGCAATTAATCCATTTTCCGGGTCTGTGGACGAAGAATACAAGGTAATCTTCAAGGGTTGGCCATTTTTAGTCATCACGCCATGCACCTCATGAAACCCGTGGGACGTTAAGAGTTGACGGGCTTTAGCCAAGCTAAATGGATATTTTTTAATACCAACAGTGGTCCCTTGCCACGAGTTTACTGGTTGCGAGTAGTAGGCAGGTGTGCCATAACCGCCGAGAACCGTTTGGATTAGTTGCTGCTTGGGCGTGGCATAATCCAAAGCTTGGCGTACATAGACGTCTTTAAACAATCCTTGTTCCACCAGGGTGATATTTTTCCAGCTCAAAGTGGGGTTCGTGTAGCCTCGAATATTACTGTGTTTAATGGCGGCTTGATACTGCGTGGGACTAATAGGATTGGACAAATCAATCAGGTCTATGGCGCCGGACTCTAATTGTGCTATTGCCGTGGTGGGACTGGGGACAATGTCCATAACGACGGAGTGAATGTGCGGTGCTCCCCGGAAATAGTGCGGGTTGGCTGCAAATTTTAAATACCCCCCTTGAACCCATTTCACCAGTTTCAGTGGTCCGGTCCCTATGGGGTGTCGGGCAAATGCCGTATCCGAACTTAGCTTGCTGATGGGAACCGATCCCAATATGTGCTCGGGTATAATACGGATATAGCTCACCGCCTGTAAAAACAAATTGGCGGGCAACGTATGCTTGAGGGTTATCGTGACGGCAAAAGGTCCGTTTGCGGTAATCGATTGCACTTGACTTGCGATAATGGGAGGGACAGCTGTTGCTGCTGTCTTAGGATTGACATCCACATGAAAAGTAAACACAACATCTTTGGAGGTAAAAGGTTTCCCATCTTGCCATAGTACGCCATGGCGCAGTTGAAAGGTCCAGGTCTTATGACTGGAGGACACTGACCATGTTTTAGCCAAAGATCCTTGAAAGCCTCCGTGCGGTGTAAACGACACGAGTGAATTAAAAATTCCCGATTCAGCATTTACGTCGGCGAGTGTGCTGCCGAATATAGGATTCAATGTCGTGGGCTCGGTATTCTCCGCGACAACCAACGGGCCGGGATGGGCTTGAGACGTCGTCGAGGCGGCTCCACAACCTCCTAAGAGCCCCATGATTGCCAACGATAGTCCTAAGCCCATATAACGTCGCGCGCCTTTGTTCTGTTTCTTCATTTTCATCCTTCTTCCTTATATCAATGGAATTCCGTGTCAAAGCATTCCGTTATCCGGCCCAGTGGGACCACCTGTAGCAGAGTCAGGCCAGGGCAGGAGTATATGACGAGCGCACTTTTCCCGATCGTCCGCTGTGAGACCCTTGCGCAGCTCAACGTGCATGGACACGGGGTTCCCCTCAATACGGCCGGATCCGTCCCCCGACACCCGAATAGTCGCGACCCCCGTAGCCACGATATCTATAACAGATGGGTTGCGACTGACCGGCATTAAAACCTCGAGCACGGAATCGCTTTGTCGAGCCGGATTGTACGGAAAATAGAACATTAGGGACGCGTCGTTAATGGTCCACAAATCGCCGCCATACTTCTTGGTGGCAAATCCTCTCTCGCGAACCCTGTAGCGTTCTATGCCATTGATTGTCACATTCCCAGATATCGGCTGTGTGGCCTGCTTCGTCGGAATAGTGAGACTTAAGACTATACGGTTATCGGCCAAGACCTTGAGCATGACATGAATGTACGGATCAGATGCCGTGCCGGACGATATCTTTGCATCCACCCCTTTAGCGACCCACCGAACAGGCAACGATTCGATAAACGGTTGGTGGGAAATAGCTTCGACTTCCGATGTCCACCAAATCGGTGAACTCCACGCTCGATGGCCATCATGTTGTTGGACGAACACATAACAAAAACCTGAATGATGTGCATGGCTCCTCAAATCCACGGTAAATAACCCGCGGTCTGACGCAGGTTCTGCCATCCAGACCTGTTCATTGTTAACGTATACGGCAATTCGATCGATGAGTGCCGTGCCCACCGCATTGATGGTTAACACGTCTCCCAGTCCCTCCACGCATTCCCCCATGAAGTGTTCACCTAACATGACTTTCAACTGAATTCTCGCACCGGTTGTCGCGAAGGTACGGCGTGCCCAAAAAGATTCCCATAAGGCGTCACGTGTCAACTCCTCGGCCCAGATGCCGGTCAAACCCCGATAATTACAGGTATCATCCGACAGAAATTCCACTTCCGGAGGCGCCAGGGGATTATGTCCCAAATTTTGACCAGGAATATAATTGGCTTTTCTGCGCCCGCCAAAGGTCGGCTGACCGGGTCGGCAATCGTGCGAATCGCTGCCCCCCAAGAAGCCCAGGTGATATCCATTTTCTAACGCTTCTTGCACATACCGACTGGGCAGAACATTCGAAATTCTCGAAGTGTATCCCTGTTCCCACTGAACGAAGTCGCCCCACAAAGATGTTACTTCGGACAAAGGTTGATAGTCTTGGTTATAGAAAGACCAATCAGCAGGAAACTGTGTCACGCCGACGTGGTGTGGCACCGTCATGACTCGTCCACGATAGGGTGCCAATGCCGCCCACAGCTCTGAAGGAGAAACCCAATGATCTTCTGTACGGCTCCGAATTACGGGTCCGTCATCATCCCGAAAATAGACGTTTTGATGGCCGTAGCGGATATTGGTCCACTCATATCCGAGAAAGGTGACAAACTGCCCCGGAACATGGCGCGCCTTGGTCGCATTACATATTTTCGACCATGATTGCGTATCCAAGGCATGGTCGTGTTCGGTCAGCGCGGCAAAATCCAGACCGGAAACCCAACGTGCATACTCGAAATAGGCGCTCGGATCACATTGTGGACAGTCTTTCCAATAACACGGCGAAACACTGGCGTGGCCATGAATGTCACCAAAATACACCGGCATAGCGATCTTCTCCTAATTACGTAAATAAATTTGATTAATATATCCATCATACTACATGATTCGCATTCAGAATTTCAACTCTTTTTGCGATTTTGTGCAATTATCCGAAGGTTTCCCGTGGGGATGTAAGGAGTCCTACCAAAACAAATTTTCGATGTGCGAAGAAAAACGCCGGGGAAATGTTGTGCCGCTGTTCGCGAATTTTCGGATTACTGGTTAACAGTAGCGAAAATACACAACAGATCTTCATCTCCTGCCTCTATGGGGCGCTACAGCGGACATTCTTTGTCTTCGCCA
>JAKADI010000421.1 GCA_021820675.1 Bacillota bacterium
CTGAGTAACTCTACTAATAATGGCTCCATGATACGGCCATTTTGGCGGCTGTGACAGGATTTTGGAAGGACGGAATTCTAGTGTCAATGTGAATGAGATAGGGGCCATTAATCCAATCCATATGCGTAACGGCCGTGGTGTTACTGGAAACGCCTTGATGAATGATGTCGATCATAATTAGGCCGGGAAATGGGGGGAGGTAATGCGAGTGCAAATAGTTTACCAGATGGAAAGCGATATCTTGTTCATAACGCGGGCTACCGCCCGTCACTTCCATTGTCCAATTCCCTTCATTCCAGATAAGTTTAGTGCTATTGAAATTGCCGTGAAACCCATAGGCTTGTGCCTGTAATGCAGCATGACCACCTCCGACAATAACCGCTTCTTTGCCAGTGGCATTAAGAATGTTTTGATTCGATCGCCATAGGGGGTTAAACTGGCGCAATGTGGTACCGTCTAATGACGAGGTACCGACCTGGTTGCCGGCCAGTTGGCGAACCCCAAATGATCCTACATCCGGCAACGAACTGAGAGTCTGTGCAATGGCAGGGGAGTTCACAGGTTCTGCTCGGGTTGTATCACGCAGGTGGACGCTCCAGTGGTTGGCCCCCATGGAAAGGATGGCAGTCAGGTAGCCACCTGCGATATGATAGGTCGCTTGCGGGATGATTTTGGGGGATTGAATCAGTAAATGAGTAGAGCCTTTGATCTGATTCATCGCAACCTGAACTACAGGATTAAAAGGAGAATTAACGCTCGCCGTTGTTGAAATCGTTGATTGCCTGTTAGTGGATGGCGTACTGGACGGTGCGGGAGATGGCGCGTTGGAATAGCCAGAACTGGGTGAAGCAGGAGCCGTTGCACCGTTGGAGCTAGAGGAATTCGATGGATTTCCGGTTGTCGTGGTCGTAACCGTACCCGAAATGTGATAGCTACCACTGTGCGTGGGGCTAGCACTGGCACTCAGCCCACACCCAGTCAGTGAGAGGAGTGCAAGAGCACCACCAGTGATGTATAACCGTCGTCGTTTCATGTCTGTCTCCTCCTCTGTCTTCTGATATCTATAACGCTCATGGGGGTATTAAGGTTACGTCCTGACACATGGACAGTGTGCTACGAGTAAAACAACGGTCCTGAATGGATATAACATATATTCTACGAAATTGAAATGGAAAGAAGGTTAGCCGAATGTATGTAAAGGTTGGCCCGTTATCAGTATCCGTTGAGGTGGTGGGGAATGGACCATGCCCTTTGGTTTTTCTGCATGGCTGGCTGATGTCTAAGGAAAGTTGGTATCCATTGCTGAAATTCTTGCCGATGACGTATTACCAGGCTTATCTGATTGATGTTCGCGGGTTTGGTAATACGGATAAACCCGTCGATGGGTATGCTATTGAGGATTATGCCCGGGATACCATTCGCCTCCTTCGTACTTGGCACATCAAACCCGTGAACTTGGTAGGTCACTCTTTTGGCGGTGCCGGATCGCTATTCATTGCTGCTAAAACCGGTCATTATATCGATACGTTAACGGTTCTCGATACGTTTCCTGGGGGTGGTGCTCCTTCGGTTTCGATGCGGACGAAACGCTATCTTCAACGTGTACAAGACCTCATCCACCGGACTCCGGAACATAAACAATACTTGGCTTTGCGCAGAATTTGGTTGCAGGCATTCCACCGGCCTCCGAGTGCGGACATTTTGGGCTGGCAAATTGATGCGATGGGCAAAATTCCACGCCACGTTTTGGAAAAGACGCTTCATACTAATTTGACCACTAATATTGAGGGCCTTCTTGCACGTATTCATTGTCCATCTTTAGTGATTAGGGGTGAATTTGACCGGATGTTGCCTGCGGATGTTGAGCCGTTGCGTCAAATTCCCGGGGCAGAGTTTACCACTATCGGGGATGCCGGTCATTATCCTATGTTGGAGTCGCCAGAACAGGTCGCTATCACGATGCACAAATTCTTAACACGTCATTCCCAGTATCTTGGCAAGGAGTAGAAGGGCCGCTTTTATGCCAGAGTCGTAGCTTCGGTGATGGATTGGGGATGGGGAGGGCAAAGCCTAGTCTTTTAAACTGGTAAAATGATCAGTATACTGATAAAGTCAGTTATAGTCACGAAAGAAGGCATTTATGATGGTTACGATCGGCAGTCAAGCCGTTCCTCCGACGCGGAGTGGTGCATTATGGAAAACTGGGTCTTTTACCTTGGCGCATTTTTTAAATGATACGTATCCGACCTTATATCTGGCATTGCTTCCGATATTGATGACGGCAATGCATTTTTCAGTCGCTTTGGCGGGACTACTAAGTTCGATTGCCGCGTTAACGACTCAGCTGTTGCAACCTCTAATGGGGTTGTGGGCTGATCGGATGGGCACCCGTTATTTTGTGGTGGGGGGGTTATTCGTCGGCAGTCTGATGTCGACGGCTGCTCTGGCCTTTTCACCGTCCTATGGAATTTTCGTTTCGGCTCTTCTTATTGCGGGACTCGGTAACGCTGCTTTTCATCCACATGCCTCAGCGCTTGTCGGCAATTTGACTCGATCTCGTAAGGGATTTGGAATGGGACTGTTTATGATTGGCGGGAATTTTGGGCGCGCGATTGCTCCGGTGGCGGCTACTACGGCGTTTGTGTACCTGGGGAGGCGAGGACTATGGGTGCTGGCCATTCCAGGTATTGTCATGGCTGCCGTCATGTGGTATGTCATGCGGCCAGCACCGAAGCCCCAAGCTCGCCAAGTGAGAATTTGGACTCCAGCCTTTCGCAACGGCTTGAAGCACGCTGGCAATTTGTTGGTTGTGGTGATGCTGCGAAATTTAGCGAGTATGGCCACCGTGACGTTAGTTCCTATCTTATGGCATTCCCGACACCAGCCATTGAGTGAGTCCGCCGCCTTATTGTCTGTGTTGTTCTTGATTGGCAGTCTTGGTAATATGGTTGGCGGCGTTATTTCAGATCGATTGGGTGCCAAGCCCGTTCTGATTGGTTCGGCAGTGGCGTCCAGTGGATTCTTATGGTGGTTTTTACATGCCCATGGGGTGTTCATTTGGATTACGATGGGGCTGTTGGGGTTTGCCCTATATTCCACTGGATCAGTGGTAATGGTCTATGGCCAAGCCCTTTTCCCCGAAAATAAGGGAATGGCGTCAGGATTGACTTTAGGGGTGGGAAATACCTTAGGGGCGCTTGCTGTGGGAGGGATTGGAATATTGGCCAAGCACACTAATATCGAATTGGCCTTGGCGACAACGGCGTGTTTGCTGCTTGTAAGCATTCCCTTTACTCTGCGCTTGAAATCGGTGTGAGCACGATGTTGTAGAAATCTCCTGAAAAGAAAATGGTCTGCATGATTGC
>JAKADI010000422.1 GCA_021820675.1 Bacillota bacterium
TGACCCGGTTTCCCGGGGAGATAAAAGACGGCCCAATCAGAAATTTATGGACGGGCTCCTAGCCATTAATCTCATATCAAACCCTCAATACGACCACGGTCGCCCTCAAAGCTTAGACAGAACTCCCATCGCACATCGTGGGATTGCCGAGGGACTACTCTCTGAATTTGCCCTATGGCCCATCGGGACACGAAACACCATGTCGTGCACCGTCTCAGGGCCCCATCAGGAATAAGTTCCCGTGCTTCTACATTTCTATTTATTTATTTCTGACCCCCAAGCCGAAGCCAGACACCGCAAAATTTATTTTCAAATAACTCTTGATTTCATGTTTTACATACGTATATGATAAGTATGTAACACAATACAAAATGCTTGTCTAGGATTCCCACTCCGGATCCCTTTCCCGATGAAATCGTTCTGGAACCGCGCCGATATCATTATTGGGAGCCGAAGCCCCGGCATCGAGCACTCCACCACGGTAGTGCAAGCGCTTTTTCCTCTGTTTGTGGGAGTTGATCTGGTTTACCTGTCGTCTCGCCATCCGCCTCATGACGTGTACGCCGGTTCTCGCATGCTATTCGGCTGTTTTGGCTCTTTTTTACTGGTGTCTGGCATAGTATTTTCTTTGTAGCGCTAAAAGAGAATCCCCTCAATTTCAAGGAGGTTTGCTTATGTTTACCAGTTCGCGTAGAGCGAGGTTGGTTGCCGCCGCACTCCGCCCACTCGTGGCGGCAAAATATCCAATCGCCTTACCCGACGAATATCGCTATGCGCACCTTAGCCTAGCCCTCATCGATACCATCTACTCAATTGGAGCCCGCTATGAGGGCACCCACGCCACCGTCCTGCGGTATGCACGCCATCAACAGCTCTCCCCCTACCACGATGCGTTTGACACCCGCCCTCCACTGGAAAACCAGGAACCGCTCTCCCACCTGGTACAGCTGTATCACGCCCTTGGTATCGAGACCATGATGACCGATGTATATCAAATCGCCAGCGCACCTCGACACAGAGTGGCATTCCCAAAGCCGAGGCGGTCTTGCAAGTGGCGCAGTTGCTTCAACACTACCACATTAACTACTTCCAAGACCTTTTCCGGGTGGCCCATAACAAGCAATTTGAATCCCAGTTTAAAACCGTTCCTGGGCAGCGTTCGGGGATCTCCCTTACTTATTTTTGGATGCTCACCGGAGCCGACGACATGATTAAGCCAGATCGGCACATCCTTAATTGTCTCTGTCGCGCTATCAAGATTACGTCTCTATCGACCACTGAGGCCGTCAACTTGCTTCGTGACGCCACCGCTCTGCTTCACGTCGACTATCCGCTTCTCACCGCAAGGGCTCTCGACTATGTCATCTGGGAAAGCGAACGACAGCGCGTAAAATCTAGTTGATTTCAGTCATGACCACCGAGAAGACGGTTCTTGTTGGCTTCACATCCTCCGGGGCTGTCCCGAAAGGGGTCGCCCTTCTTTCATAATTGTTTTCGGCAGGGTTCTACTTTAATATCACTTCAACAAGCTCCTTGTAGACGCATCTTATGAGACTAGCAGATAGAAGCTAATTGTGCCGGCCCCATCCCCTTATCTCCAAGCCAGGACTGGATACGACGCACAATTGAGTCCTGGCGGGGCGGCATGGCTCAGTCACGAAATGGTTATGGGTTAATACCAGCGATACTGCAAAGGAATTTCTATACTCTACGGGCCCAATCCGTTCGGTGTCCATACCGAGGGTCCGGTGGTGTGATACCGACCTGTTATGGGTCATCAGTTAGCGATTTGTTCGTCCCGCGACATGAAACGGTTTTGTTTGGGTACTCACCGGATTCTAGCTATGACGATTCTTTAGCCATAATATTCGTCTGCCAGATCATGCAGTGACATTCCCGTTTATCGATCTCATCATCTTGTCGGGTCTATCGGTGACTGTGAGGGCTGTGGTATTATTGTATGAATGCGTTCGTCCGATTCCCCATCCACCCAGAGCTCCTTCGAAGTGCTACCCATGAACTGGACAGAGAGGCGAGGCGCCATGATATTCAGTTCTCTGAGGTTATTGACCCATTCTATGTGGGCACCATCCGATGCGCCGCCGTTTTGGTATCAGATGCACCCAATGGATTCTCGGGATAACTGGTCAAAGCACAGAGTCTCTATTGAAAAACACGGAGGTACGCCGTTGTACACTCCCGCCAACCCCTTGTCGCACCACCCGCGAATTGTCATGGGAGATGTCGAGCTGTTCTACGGCACCACCCATGTGACAACCAATATCTTCCTGACCAACCATATGCAATCCTGGGGACCATTTTCTCCGTGCCAAGCGACGCAGACTCTCTATCAGGATGAGCATCTACCCCAGCTGTTCCTATCGTCCGCTATCCCCTTTCCCGCCCCGTTGGGATCAAAGATTCGCATTCGGCAATGGAATTCGCCTGATGTCACAGCTGTTTTGACTTGTCGACTCAATTACGATTTACGAGAAACGCACGGATTGTTAATCCTTGATACCCCGCTGACACCGCCGGGTCCTCTGTGGAGCATTATCTGGGATGATGACGTTCCCTTGCAGACCATATGCGCATGCCACAACAAACTCGTACCTCGAAATCAACGGATACCCCAGCGTATATGGTCTCGACACCGGGGTACAGCCTTATCCAAAACATCCGCAACTCTGTGCGGTATCCCCCAAGGTCTCTTTCCTATTCAACGATTCGGCCCCTATCCATGGCTCGTGGCGGAATGGTTGGGTCCTGCTTCTGCCATTGAAGCGCTGCGTTCACAGGGCTGGGTGCTCGGCACACCTTTTCTGAAGGCCGTTGATCTATCCTGGGGGTTAACAAATCCAGCGGCGCAACACTCTAAAGCCACAATCTGGATGACCGGCGCGGACGACCCGCAACCGTTTTTCGTGCGCCGACCGCAGTCAGAGTATGGAGCTTTCACGTCGCCGGGATTTGTGCCTAGACACCAAGACCACGCTCTCCGGTGGAAAGGCCTCAAAACATCGGACGGATTCACGCTCAAGACGGAGGCCGCGTTATCGGTGCAGGGTCAAACGAATGATTGGCCAGCGCCTGATGTTGTCGTGATGGACCCTGTACTGCATCGCGATGTCCAGCACCAAATCGATGCCTACGTCTCCGGCATTTACCATCGGGATCTGACATGGGTCGTGGCCTTTCACATATTTGAGACACGCAGTGATATCGCAAGGCTTGTGGAAGACTTCGAACCTCTATGCACCCAAGCGACCTCCTGGGAGGTGAAAGGATGGCACTAACACCCGTAGCCGCCCAGTCTGAACCTTTGTTATCGGTACACCACCCGCATAAA
>JAKADI010000423.1 GCA_021820675.1 Bacillota bacterium
AGCGGGATGGAAAAGAGTCTACGCATCTCCGCTGCGACTGCTGGTCTAGCTGGTGGAATATTCTTCTTTGGCTATCTCTTCTTACAGATCCCGGGTGGAGCGATTGCCTCCCGATTTAGCGCCAAAAAATTTGTCTTTGGTGCCCTTTTAGTATGGGGAATTTTTGCAATATTAACCGGTTTAGTAACAAACGAAACCGAGTTGCTGATTGTCCGTTTTTTATTAGGCGTGGCTGAAGGTGGCGTATGGCCAGCGACATTGATTCTCTTGTCTCGCTGGTTTCCGTTGGAAGAACGTGCTCGCGCTAACATGTACTGGATGTTTTGTCTGCCTGTGGCAGCCATTATCATGGCGCCGATCTCAGGCCTTATTGTATCTCATATGAGTTGGCGTTGGCTCTTTATCTATGAAGGTCTTCCGCCGTTCATATGGGCAGCGATTTGGTGGTTTACGATTGACGACTCACCAGAGACTGCCAAGTTCGTCTCTACCGAGGAACGTGAATACTTGCGCAATAAGTTCGCAGAGGATCGCCGAACCTACCAACCGGCCGCCACGAACTGGAAATCCGCTTTTTCAAACAAACGGATTTGGCTTTTAGTGGTCGTATATTTCCTTGTTCAAGTAGGATTTTATGGTTTCAGCTTATTGCTCCCCACGGTGATGAAGGCCGTAACCAAGACCGGATTTACTGCCACCGGCCTGCTTACGGCATTGCCCTTTCTCGCCGCTTTAATTCTCATGTGGGTTAACGCCAATCACTCTGACCGTACCGGGGAACGCCGCGCACACACGGCCCTCCCTTTGATATTGGGTGGTTTTGCGTTGATTCTGTCGGCTCTAACCACGCCATTTATTTTCCTGTCGGTGGTCTTCTTGATATTGACAGAAGGTTTTATGTTACCATATGTCGGTGTGTTCTGGACTCTTCCCCCATTATTTGTCGGATCTGATGCACTCGGTCCAACCAACGGCCTTATTAATGGCATCGGCAACCTTGGAGGTTTCTTTGGCCCTTTCATTGTAGGCGCACTTATCACGTCCACCCATTCTACCTTCTCTGGTTTGGTTTTTCTGACAATTGTCCTCATTATCTCGGGTACCCTCCTGTTTGCTCTACCCGCAGTCACCCCTGGCTTGAGAGAGACCCCTACTACGAAGATGAGTTCATAAATCGTCCATTATCATTAAGACGAACCTTGGGAATAAGTTCCCGAGGTTCGTCTTAGATTGTGAACTCCATAGCATTTCATGGGCCCATAGTTTCTTAAAGTGTACCGGTTTCGCGGTGGCTTTAACCCCGCCAAACGATGGTACACCTCTATAACCGCCCAATCATCGAGTCCGGATAACCCTTGGCACGCGCCGTATGCTGTACGATTCCAGGTCTTTTATAAAAATGGACAACACGCGTTTAACAGTATGGTAGGCCTCGAATAGCATTCGCGGTCCGCGGTCGGAAAACATACACGAATCACCGTCACGTTGAGTGATAACGAGATACGCCACGTTCGGGTCGATGCCAATCTTTTCAGCAAGCGTTAAAGCTTCCGCAGCAGTTGCAATAATTGATTAATCATTTTAACGGCTTGGATTTGCTCTCGAAGGCGTATCCACCACGTGTACTCAGACCGCCCCGTAGACCTTCAGCCATCGGAAAACCCATAGCGGCTTATCCAACCCATCCAATTGATTTCACAATTTTCATCTCCCATTCTAATTTTGCCGGACTCATTACACCCCGCTACGATCCCTGAGCAGTTCTTGTTGCAAAGTTCTCAGCCCATGGTACAATCACCTGGCGTCCTCTCATCCTAAACAACGACACCCATCGCTTAACTTTTAATTGGGCCATTAAAGGAGGACCGTCAATGAATATGGCAGATAAAGTAGCCCTGGTGACTGGTGGTGGCACGGGCCTGGGGCGCATAATCTCTGAATTGCTGACGGCCCATGGTGCTCAAGTATGGGTCAATTACAGTCGGTCCCAATCCGCTGCCGAGGAAACCGTGACGCACTTACGAGCGACTGGGGGCCGTGCTTACGCCATCCAGGCGGACATCAGCCAATCTTCCGATGTGTCCCGCATGTTTGATACCATTAAAGAAGTGACAGGTGGCGTCGATATTTTGGTAGCCAACGCTGCCACGACCGTCTTCCGGGATTTTAGCGATCTCGACGGAATTAGCGAGGAAGAGTGGGACCAAGTCTTCGCGGTCAACGTCAAGGGCACCTGGCTTACAGCCCGACGGGCAGCGGAGCAAATGAACGAGCGAGGAGCAGGACGAATAGTCACCATTTCCTCGGTGGCTGGACTCAAAGCTCAAGGTTCGAGCCTCCCTTACTGTGTATCTAAAGCGGCAGTCATCCAAATGACACGCGTTCTGGCCAAAGCGCTAGCCCCCCATATTCTCGTCAACACCGTGGCACCGGGTCTATTAGATACTCGCTGGAGCCGGGGACATAATCCAAAGACCATTGAAACTTTTCTCTCCAGTTCTCCTCTTCATACCGTTCCGTCCCTAACGGATGTAGCCCAGCAGGTAATGGGACTCATTGAAACATCGAGTATCACGGGACAAGTGGTAGTGGTCGATGCGGGAGTCACCCTTTAAGCCGACCAACGCGAACTACCCTACAGCGATTTCCCAAGTGCGCAGCCAGCTGTCTTCACCTCATTCGGATTCGAGATCAGACATTAAGGACGTCGGGTCGCGATCTCCGCGCCCTTGCCCAATCAATCGGTTCACCTGTTCATGGACCAGAGCCGTACGCAAGTCCACGCCGGTTAAAGGCATTGTCAGCATTTTACCACCGTAAAGAAGCGCAAGCTTGCTGCTTGGATACCCGCCTGGTGGCAGACCCCTGTCGGCAATCTGCCGGGCAAGTTAAGGGCTCTGGATCATCCCGGACACCTTCGGGTCCTCACTCTCCATGATATCGAATCGGTTGACCAGCCTGCTTATGATTAGGTGTAACGAGCGCGGCATGCAATGGGTACATTTTCGGGACGACATCATTTCCAATATATCCCTTGAGACAATCCCTTGGTTAGCGGCATCCATCTAGCGACTGCACTGTTTCGATAGCTAACGGAGCGTATTCATGGCCACTGCATAGACTTTCGGCCTGCCAGCACTTTGCCGATATGCCGAAAACGCCGACACAATCCCAAGGGTTCAAGCGACACCGAATAGAAGGTTGTCATGACCTTGCCCGCGCCACCGGATTAACAAGAGTTCCCAATCCTTTTAGGCGTGCCTCCACACGATCTCCGGCAGTGATGACGCCTGCCCCGGGCGTGCCTGTACTGAGAATGGCGGTGGCTCCCACGGCCACATCCGTGG
>JAKADI010000424.1 GCA_021820675.1 Bacillota bacterium
GGATTTCTCGTCTTAGCTGACGTCCTCATGGCGGAGGTGATCGACATGGATGCCCAGCAGCATCGTCAACGCCGGGAAGGAATTTTTTATGGAATCAATGGCTTTATTCTGCGATTAGGGGTATCGGTCCAAGCCTTACTCCTGTATGCTGTGCTCCACAGCACCCATTTCCAACCCAACCGATCGGGGCAAGCGCCCATCGCTGTCGAAGATGGCTTCCGGATCCTGATAAGCCTGGTGCCTTTGATCTTCCTGATAACCGCTTATGTTGTAATTCGGCGTCATGACGTTCCAGAAAGTCAAATATCGGCGACCACCCCACCTTGAATGTACTCGGGTACAGGGGCTAATTTGCCCTCTACCGACTGAATATTTCGGTTGAAGCATCACGCACGCATACCGGGGGGTCAAACCCGTGGCAATTCAGGACGCTTGGCCGCTTAATATGGGCCTGAAAATTGTTAACAGATCGCGAGCCGAACCCGTTAGGCGAAATCTCATCACCTTGTATCGATTATGAAAAATTCACCGAGGGCATCAATGCGCTGGGTAAATACCCTGCATGACGATCCCGAATTTTTGCCATAATAATGTTTAAATTTGATGAGACAAAGGAGTCCAAAGATGGATAACGAATTACACAATAGTGCCCATTCGGCGGAGATGGCAGATGCCCGATTTGCCGCCCAAACCCCACCCGACGCCAGTGTGGATCGTGAGGAAAGCCGAATTATTTTTCAGACCAAACAAGTCACTATGCACATGGCGGCATTGTCTAATGCCTTTGACGATGCCCGTTTCCATGTAGGGGGACTCGACGATCCCCGCATTGTCACCCCTTTAGGCGCTAAAGTGACAATGACCATTCAAAATCAGGACGGTTTGCACTCTCACGGATGGAAACTCATTAACCAGACTCCGCCCTTTGCGCATCCACAAGAGGCTGCGTCCGCGCCTCCAGCATTCCCCGGTGCAGAAATCGCGCATATCGATCCGAATCAACAAAGTCAAATCCAGTTCACCGTAGACCGTCCAGGCGTATACACATACATCTGTCCTGAATTGAAAGATAAAGATATCGGCTTATACGGAATCTGGGAAGTCGCACCCGGTCATTAACCCTCTGTTCGTCCGGGCTAGTAACGACCCAATTAAATACCGCATTCGGTATAAGCACCCCCAAACGTCACGTCATTCTTGGGGGTGACTCAATGTCAGCCTCAAGTTCCGATGGGATTTGCTCGCCCGATTTATGACGGGTGCCGGAGTAACGCTACAGCGATCCCTATGATGAGGATAGGCACAATAGCCAGCATGAACAATTCCTTGGCGATCAAATAAACCAGAGGAAGGCCAATGATTATAGTCATCCACGTTTTTACAGCCCGAGGCCTTAACCGTGGATCGCGAATCGAGGCAGTTAAAATTCGTAGCGGATATGATGAGAGAGGAAATACACGGGGATAGACCCCAGTTTCGTGTGAGAATTGGGATGCTCTGGGTTCTGCGAGTAAAATGTCACGGGCTCGGGTAAGTAACTGAAATTGTGATGCAACTCCACCAGCGTCCGGATGAAGGCGAACACACTGCCGGCGGTAAGCCTGTCGAACAACTTCAGGCGATGCCTCTGCCGGCACGCCCAACAAATCGGCGGCATCTTGGCGCGTCATAACCGGATCCTCCTACCGCTACACACTACATTTCCGCTCCTGGTCCGATTATACGGAAAATCGGCGCGAACTGCACGCGCTTTGAGCAATTCAAAAGTCTTCTGGTATCCTACTCATAGGAAATGGACCGAGCTAATCAACTAATGCCTTTCGGAAGGAATCCTGGCTATGAATGATTATGATAAATTCGCGTGGATATATCGTCAACATTGGGACGACTATACAGATGCCGTCTGGCCAGTGATTTGCTCACTGGTATTGCCCAGGATCCCCGTGGGCGAGCGTGTTGTCGATTTATGTTGCGGTACCGGTAAGATGGCTGCCTTGCTTTGGGATCACGGATTTCGTGTAACCGGAATTGATAATTCGCAGGAAATGTTAACATTCGCTCGCGTCACTGCCCCTGACGCAACGTGGCTATGTGAGGACGCGCGCCATTTTGTTCTAGACCAACCGGTGAAGGTCGTGGTTTCGCTTTTTGATAGTCTCAATCACATGATGAGTCTGGAAGACCTGACCCAGGTGTTTTCCCAGGTGTGGGCCGCATTGGATCCCGGAGGTCTATTTTTTTTTGATATGAACTCGATCCAAAAGTATGAATCTAGGTGGACAGGCCAAAATGCCCTGATTTATCCTGACCATGTCGCGGCAATTTCCCGGCACTATGATTTGAAAACCCGGATTGCGGTATTTGATGCTGCCGTTTTTGTCCAGGACGCAAATACCTGGATCCGAAGTGATGTACACCTTACACAAAGGGCCTATTCTCTCCCCCAAATCCACCAGGCTCTGGCTCGGGGAGGATTTGACAATGTTCAAGTGTTCAATGGCCTAAACGACTTGAAAGTGGCAACGTTTTACGGGCGCCTGTTCTTTTTAGCCCAAAAAGCCGACTAAGCTGAAACTCCGACACCGCCAAATCCCCGTTCTTCTACATGTTGTCCTGTTGACCGTAGCAGAAATTCGGAAGTACGGGGATAAATGATCGTGTGCCCTAAATCTCTCAACCCCCTCTTTCCCTTGTTCCCGTCACTGTTCCCAATTTCTTTGTAACCGGGTGATGCGCTGTTTCGTAGAGGGATGGGAGGCCAAAACAGACCACTTGGTCATCCCCGTCCAGGTGAATCCGAGCAACTGAGCCGCTTGCACCGCGCGCAAATCTCTGGGCAAACGCTTTCGTGCCTTGCGCCCACGCACTCCATGCTCCTGGGTATAGCTCTGATTGAGATCGTCGCAACTTTGGAGCGCTTTGATGAGACCGTAAGGTGTTCCCAACAATATCGTCGCTGTCTTATCAGCGGCAAGTTCTCGGTACCGCGAAAAAAGACGTACAAGAATCGTACTCAGGATCCATGTGAGCATAATGGCCGACATAACCATCCCAACAGGGTTCGCCGCATTATTCGAGTTTCGCAATGACATCAAGTTCCCTAAAATCCACCAGCGCTGCATCAGGGCGCTGAGCATGAGATTTAAGCTGCCCGCAATCAAAATCATCGTCATATCATGATGCGCGATATGTGCCACTTCATGTGCAATTACTGCGTCGAATTCATCTTCACTCAGGTTATTCATGAGCGTGCTAGTAACAACAATGGCATAGCCTTTCCCTCGCCATGATCGTACCGTGAACGCATTGGCAACAGGAGACGATATCATAAATAACAGCGGA
>JAKADI010000425.1 GCA_021820675.1 Bacillota bacterium
AATAACGTCTGGAGGCGAGATTGTTGGTCATCCGTGGGGGCGTCCACGCAGGTGGTGATGGCCTGGCAAAACTCCGAAAAGGTTTCGTAATAGTGGGAATTCAGGCACTCAGCTTTAACGAATTTCCACAAACGTTCACTCAGGTTGAGATTCGGCGAATAGGGGGGGAGAAAGAGGAGCTGAATGTGGAGCTTGGCCGCCTCTTCCAAGACGAAGGCGTTGCGTTGATAGCGGACATTATCCAAGACGATGGTAATGGGAAGATGGCCAAATTGTTTGGCCATCTTCTGCAATAACGCCACAACCGACTGGGAATTGATGTAGCCGGTGTTGGTGAAGGTGACCACTTTCTGGGTGACGGCATGCACCGCCCCGAGGACATTAAAGCGTTGACGCCCGGAGGGCGTCGGCACAAAGATCCGGGTCAGACACCAGAGGTAGCCTAAAAAGGCCCCCATCACAAAATGGGCGGCATCTATAAAAAACACGTGATACCGGCCCGCTATGGCTTGTTGCAGGAGGGGATCTAATTGCTCCGTGAGGAAAGCCTCCTGGACGGCGGGGTTCGCTTTGCCTGGAATGGGAGCCACCTTGCGATACTTGAGCCCGAGTGACTTCATCAAGGCGCGGACTTTGGTCGGACTACGACGCACCCCCGTTAAGGCTTCAATCCGCTGGCCTGCTTCCCGCGGGTTAGCGGGAGGCCGCCGTTTGAATTCCTCTTGGATACTGGTGCGATACGGCGTCAGCTTGCTGACGCTGCCCCCGACTTCAAACTGGAGTAGGGCATCGGGCCCGCCTTCGGCATATTCTCGCATATATGACCGTACCGTTGTGTCGGTCACCCCCAAGAAACGGGCGATGTCGTCTTGAGCAAAATCGAGGGCATGCATCAAGACGGCGTCGATTTTCTGGCGTACCCGGAAATGCGGGTGATGCTTCCGGAATTCACGTAACTGAGAGATCATCTTTTCGGAAACTTGCCAACGCAACTGCGGCATAAAAGCTTCCCCTTGCTGACCAAATTGTGGCAAAGTATCAAAGGTGTAGGTTGCCGTTCAGATAGAACCTCTGTTTCTCTGAAGGATTTTAGGGCACTCGGCAGCCAATAGAAACCGCAATTTTGAGCCGCGAGCAGTATAACTAACAACTTCATAACGCCATGGACCCTCGCGCATATTGGATGCCTGATTGGTAGGCGACTCAATTCTGGTCTTTAACCTCACTGACGTTAAAAAATTTTTTGGACCACAAACGTAATGCATGCATTTGACGTTGTTATTAGTGACCATAGGAGGGCGGTTCGGTGGCGAATGTCAGCAAGGTAGACGTCTGGGTCAAGGCATGGGGCGATAAATTGGTGAAGTTTGCTGCGCTCTACACCAACGATTCGGATTTGGCGCAAGATATTGCGCAGGAAACTTTTATCGAACTATACCGTCTGGTTTTGCAACGGCCGACCCTCGATATCCATCCCGGCTGGCTCTATCGCGTAGCACGCAATAAGATTCGCGACTATGCCCGACGAAAAATGCTGTCTGGCAAAGCGGCAGTGCTCAGCGAAGGAGCCGCTACCTCGGACGATTGGACCATTCGCGTACTGGTTCAAGATGCGCTGATCAGACTCCCGCAGATCGACCAAGAATGTCTCTGGCTCTTTTATTACCTCGACCTGCCGGTCGATGAGATTAGCATTTTGCTCGGAATACCGTCAGCATCGGTTCGCGGCCGTCTCTATCGGGCTCGGCGGCGCTTTAAGGCCATATGGGGGGATCATCAATGAACCCAAGCGACAAGGAACTTAGAGACTGGTTTGACAAAAAAGGATTGCTCCCACTTCAAGCTCCTGTTAGGTTTGATTATGAGCGGTGGCATCAGTCGCGTAACGACATTCACAGGGCAACATCCACACGGCACCGCTCTCCTGGGTGGTGGGCATTAGGGGTTGCGGTTTTAGCGGGACTCATCGTGTGGGCTCCGTGGCATCTTGTTGGTTCCAAAACCGCGTTCCCGGTTATTTCGGTGCGCAAGCCAAAGCTTCCGCCACCCAAATTAAATCTCTCGATAGCTTCTGAGTTTGGTGATTTTGCGTTTACCAATGCTACAGGACTCTGGATGACTACCCCAGCCGCCTCCTTGGTGCACGTCTCGTCCAATACGTCTGCGACAAATCCTTTGTGGTCATCTGATGGACAATATTTGGCTTATCAAACCTCTGGGCTCTATGGAGCGAATCCTATGCTTCATATCTATAACCGGATCGCAAAAGCCACTGTTCTCAGCGTCTCAGCCGTGAGCTACCAATGGCAACCAGGGCATAACCTAATCGCAGTGGTACAACACTCCGTTTTACGGTTAATTACCCTACACGGTAATGTTGCGACCACCGCGAAAATGTTTACCGGCACCGTGGATGGTTCGGTGATTTGGTCACCTAACGGGTCCTATCTAGCTTATAGCCTTACCGAAGGCACTTTAGGCCGGCGTCACGATGTGGCCACCGAAGTGGCGGTCAAAGCCACTGGGATTGGTCCACCAAAGCCCCTCTTCTTCGCGCCGAAAGGTGATGGAATGTGGCTTGCAGCCTTCATGCCCCGTTCTCATAACATCTTGTACTGGACTGACGAAGGGTATTCGCTTTCGCTTATGGCGGATGGTGCCCCGCTAGATCTTTGGAGCGCCGCCACAGGGCGGACCACAAAGCTGCCATTTATGCTTCCTTATAGAAACTACCTCGCCCTTGGGGGAGGAAAACCCTGGGGATTTATGGCGGGTGGACCCCGCGTTATTTCTGGTGGTAAGTCGGTAGTTCTTATAAATCATCGA
Source organism: Bacillota bacterium (assembly GCA_021820675.1). GTDB lineage: Bacteria > Bacillota > Sulfobacillia > Sulfobacillales > Sulfobacillaceae > Sulfobacillus. The sequence goes on from JAKADI010000425.1 coordinate 2,827, forward strand.
CATGGTCGGCGGCTTACAACCCCAAAAGGGATTGAAGCTATTGAGCCGACAATAAATTCGTACACCCAAGAAATAGCCGCTGTTCTTGCTCAGAACAATGAAAATGCGGCATGGAGCCTCTTGACGGCCTATCATCACTGGGTGACAACGCGTCAGTTGGCAGTATGGGAGAACGGTACCTGGCATGTATGGAGCAATGCTGGCTCAGGCGTCACAGATCCGGTGTGGACTCCAAAAGGACGGGGTATTTTCTACCTGGCTCATAACTGGCTTTGGGAAATATCAGGTGCGCGCGTCAAACCTGTCCCCCTACTTGGACCTATTCCATCAACCGGAGGATATTATGGAGAAATTCTAAGATCTTCACTTTGGAGTCTAGCGCCCAGGTAATAAGGTGTCACAACTTGTATATCGCTTTAACCGAGCCGACACCTTGACATGAATGCTTCATACCATTAGAATATTGCTGTTCGGGTTTCGGCGGTCTCAGCCGACCCACTTCGTAGGAGGGAT
>JAKADI010000426.1 GCA_021820675.1 Bacillota bacterium
TATTGCGGCTAACAATCGTTCTCTTAGACAGACGTCCCCGTCTATGGCGTTTGGGGATCGCGGCTTGCGCAGGAACCTTGCCGACGCTATGGGTTTTATTGACACAAAGTCTCTATGCCGTGCCGTGGGAAATCATGATTTTATGGCCCGCGTTAATTGTTACATTGGGTGTGGAACGACTACCGTGGCGAGTATGGATTAAAGCTTACTTAATATTTATGGCCACAACCATTTTGGCAGGGGGAATCGCGCTGGTGGTTTTAACCTGGGTTCCCCCGTATCTTCTTCCGTCTTGGGTTTTGATTGGCGCAACCGTTCCGGCCATCCTGTGGCTTATCGGTCACTTCGTGCCTCACCACCGTATTCGCCAATATTTGGGACAATCTCAATATGGAGACCTTCGTCTAGTCATTGCCGATAAGACACTGACAGTACGGTGTCTGTGGGATTCCGGAAATCGCATGCGTGATCCCGTGTTGCGGCGGCCAGTTATTGTGTTGGAAATGAACCAAGCCATTGAGTGGTTGCCTGGCTCGGTATTGGCGTGGGCTTCCTTGTTTCTAGTGGGGAAGCACGATCCCGTGCCGGAAGATTGGCAAGGGCGATTGGGGACGATTAGATACCAATCCATCGGCGGGGAAGGTATTTTGCCTATCATTGCACTCGAAAAAGCCCAAGGACAATTTCAAGGGAAGTGGTATCCTTTGACTCCGGTTATGTTAGCTCTAACGAATGCCAACGTTTCTGCGGATCGTTCCTATTTCGCTCTGGTTTCTCCCGACTGTATCATCACGTTAAATCAAGAAGGGGTGGGTGCATGATTGCAGAGTGGCAACCGCAACAGAGCATGACGTGGCTTCATCGTATTCGACAATTTCTTACGGCAATTATTGATCGATCGGATACCGAAATTCATTACGTGGGCACGAGTGAGGCTTTGCACCCACCTCTAACGGGCGATGAGGAAGCCAATTTGCTAACTTTATTAGGTACAGGCGAGGACAGCGTTCGTTCGGTGTTAATTGAGCGCAATTTGAGATTGGTCGTGTATATAGCGCGCAAGTTTGAGAATACAGGGATCGGAATTGAAGATTTGGTCTCTATAGGGGCTATTGGATTGATTAAGGCAGTCAATACCTTTAACGTGGATAAAAAAATCAAACTCGCTACCTACGCCTCAAAGTGTATTGAGAACGAAATTTTGATGTATTTGCGGCGGAATTCGCGTACCCGGTCAGAGGTGTCCTTTGATGAACCATTGAATGTTGATTGGGATGGTAATGAGCTCCTGCTTTCCGACGTGTTGGGGACGGAGAACGATATCATTTACAAGCGATTGGAGGACGAAGTTGATCGAACCATGCTGAAAAGAGCTCTGGGCAAGCTAAATGCCCGAGAAAGGCGGATTATGGAGTTGCGCTTTGGACTGATGGATGGAAGCGAACGCACACAAAAAGAGGTTGCCGACTCGTTAGGAATTAGTCAGTCTTACATTTCCCGATTGGAAAAGCGCATTATTAAGCGTCTGCGGAAAGAATTCCATCGCATGGAGTAATTGCTATACCGTTTATAGTCAGTCTACTTGCAACCCCGGAAAGCCAATGTTTGGCAATTTCCGGGGATTTTTGTATATCCTGCTCGCCCTTTGGTGATACTTCTCAGTGAAATGGGTTGGTGATAGAACTCCGGGGAGGAATAGAGGGGATATGCCATTAAACAAAGTCGAAATCCCTGGTGTCAATACGGCTAAGTTGCCGGTTTTGGGCAATACCAAAATGCGGGAATTGTTTAAAGCGATGCAATCTGGCGACGGACCCGCACGTGATGAACTTATTAATGGAAATCTTCGTTTAGTGTTATCGGTGATTCAGCGCTTTCAAAATCGCGGTGAACACAGTGACGACCTGTTTCAAGTTGGATGTATCGGGCTCATGAAAGCGATCGACAACTTCGATCTTAGTCAAAATGTAAAATTTTCGACGTATGCGGTTCCGATGATTATTGGGGAGATCAGACGCTACTTGCGTGACAATAACCCGATTCGGGTCAGCCGTTCATTGCGTGATATTGCCTATAAAGCGCTGCAAGTGCGGGATGGTTTAGTCCACCGCTATTCCAAAGAACCCACGATTAGCGAAATAGCGGAGGAATTGAGCGTACCTCGTGAGGACGTTCTTTATGCTTTGGATGCGATCCAAGAGCCGGTATCGTTGTTTGAGCCTATATACCATGATGCTGGTGACCCGATCTTTGTGATGGATCAAATTAGTGATGAAAAAAATCACGACCGGAACTGGCTCGAAAGTTTGGCTATCCGTGAAGCTATGAGGCGTCTTACGGACCGCGAAAAACTTATTCTAACGATGCGGTTCTTTGATGGCAAAACGCAAATGGAAGTAGCTGACGAAATTGGTATCAGCCAAGCACAGGTGTCCCGATTGGAAAAGGCGGCGTTAAATCATATGAGGAAGTACATATGATGGCGATAAGACAGGTACTAATCAGCCTTTGTACAATGGGATTCTTGTGGTCAATGGTTCCCCACTTGGATAGAACTGTGACACCCGGGATTCACCGGGCGCCTGTCTCTCAACAAATCATGATTCCGCCTAAGGTCATTCGGTTCCGAGTTATTGGGAACTCCGATAATCCGGTCGACCAAGCCGTTAAGTTGGATGTGCGGGATCAGGTTTTAGCTGTGCTGGATCCTCTGCTGTCTCATGTCCGGACCCGACACCAAGCAGCGCAAATTCTGCACTCGCATATCCGGGAGATTGCCCGTGTGGCCAATCAGACCCTTGAAGTGAATCATGTATTCTACCAGGCCCACGTTGCCTTGACGACGACCCAATTTCCCACTAAAGCCTATGGCAGTTGGGTTTTGCCAGCAGGACGATATCAGGCTCTACTCGTTACGCTCGGCAAAGGGTTGGGCCATAATTGGTGGTGTGTGCTATTTCCGTCACTGTGTTTTATCGATATGAGCAATGCGGTAGCTATTCCTGTCAACAAAACAACAACAAGGTCAACCGGACAAGCAGGTATTGAACAACCGGTGACTCCTTCTAATACGGCGGAGAGAATTCCCGCGGTTCCGGTACATGTTCCACGGTCCGTACCGTCCTTATCGCATGGTCATATTCGGGTTAGTTGGTCATGGCCACGACTTGTTAATCATCTCCTCGGATGGATGCAATAGGCAATGAAGTGTTCGTCTAGCTGTAATATCCCATACATATGGTATAGCGGGGGGATGCCAAATGGTGAAGACCTCCGAGTTGCGGACTAAAGACGTCATCAATATCACAGATGGCAGCCGTTTAGGATTT
>JAKADI010000427.1 GCA_021820675.1 Bacillota bacterium
AAACGTGAAATGCGAGACACCCAGGGACGGTGTGGGGATGATTATCCAGTGCCATGCCCATTCTAAGATGGGGCTCCACGAAACTCTCCAGCGTGCATCCTTACGGTATTCCAGATGTTGTTGAATCTCCCATTGCCACAAAGTCTACGATATTGTTTTTCGGGGAGATCAGGCCTACGTTACACTGTACTGGTGAGTTTGGTGTACCATAATCATGAAAGATTCTGACATATTTAATTTGATGTCATCCGCGGGAGGATTTGCGAATGAATCGAAAACAATACTTACGTTGTCGAGCTTTCTTTGATTTGTTGCTATATGCCGTAGGGATAACGTTATTTGCGATGCTCTTCAATCACCATCGAACCATGGCACTTACAATTCTTTGTGGACTCATTTTATTTTGGGTGTATACCGTTATTCGGATGCTACGAGAACCAGATGCCAGGCGATTTTGCGGTCACTTCAAATAAGCTCGTAAGACTCTCTCCCCAATCCTACCAAAATCCCGTATGATCTGAATAGCCCACATGGATTATCGAAGGGAATGAGATTCTATCACCAATGCCCACCCTGCCTGAACTAGAGTCACACCTCTGGGAATCCGCCAACATTCTCCGAGGCGCAGCTTTGACTCCGCGGCCTACAAAAACTATATTTTTGGATGGTTCTTCCTGAAACGTTTCAATGATGTCTTGGAAGACGAGTACCGTGCATGGCCACAAGAACCGGGATCGGACCCGAGGACCCTGGTGGCATATCAATTCTTAATCCGTGCGCGTTGGGCACGTCTATGGCCCTATCCAACAAGGGCGGCGACTTGCAGACCCAGATGGCTTAATCGGCGATTAACGGTTGGGGCGGCAGCGCTTGCCCGTTCAAGATGATCACCAGTTGCCCGTTTATGCCATACCACGTGACAGGGATTTGAATTTTCTGGCCGGGATTCACTTGACGGTAAAAGACTTCTTCGTTTCCGGCGCTATCCTTAACAATAACTTTCAATAACGACTGTGGCGGCGTGTTCTGCGGAATCCGCCACGTCACAGTCGTGGTGTTTTGAAGTGACTTAGCACTGGCTGGGCTGGGACCCCGCGAGAGCGTCAGCGTGACGGCATGCCTCTGATTCAGACTGCTGTATGGTTGCGGGCTTTGATTAATAATCGTATGGATGGGCTCCGTGCTGTATATGCTGGTCGCGTTGCCGAGGTGAGCATTCACATTTTGCACCAGAGGAGCCGCCTGTGTCACGCTCAGTCCTTCCAGATCCGGCATAATCGGCCCCGAAGAAGATGTAGCAGGACTTCGTGACGGTGATGGCGCTACCGTGACCGAAAGATAGGGTGCATCATTTAGAGTTTGGCGGACCCAGTTCATAAAAGCGAAAGACGGAATTTGGCCTGTTGCTGTCGGAATCCACTGCCCATTTAAATACCACGCCCCCGCTCCCGAGGCGTTAGCAACAACCGTCATCGTGTTACCGCTTTCATTGGTCAGAGCAAGCGACACGTCCGTAGAATACGAGGACGGGGTACTTTGGAGAGCGTTCGAAGGAATCGCAGGAGGAGTATACACGCGACCGGCAGACAAACTCGCTAATGCGGCGATTTCGCCTTGTAAACGGGCTGCCGCGAAAACAAATTGGGTTTGCGACAGAAACGAGAAATGTTCGAGAGGGGTGATGGTATAAGACCACATCGTTTCGCCAATATGGGAGGGTGTCAATCCCCATGTCACATGATGGGGAACCAGGAGAAAAGGGACACCATTCGCAGTATATTGAAAGTGATCCGTGCTAAAAACGCGTGTCCATCTTTGAGGATTCTCCAAAGTCCGGTCAATAGGCTTCAAGATAGCAGGCTCAGAACCTGCACCCGGAACAATTTCAAAGTTCCCTACAAAATGGGCGTGAGCAGACGACTGCGCTTGGGAAGAAACGGCGGGAGCCGAAGATCCGACAGGCAAACACCGAATGTTGCCATTTTCAGTGACCGCTGTCGTCCCGTGCGCACAACTCATGGGTTGTGGCTGGCTAGGCTGCAGGGCTTGATGCCCGGGCAAGTTCCCGCATCCCGACATAAGGATCGCCGTGAGAAACAAAGCAGCAACGGGGCTCATCACTCTCCACTGCATGTCTAAGCTCTCCTTCTTAGTGTCCGAGGGGTCAAAAGATACTATCCGTGATATGCGGAACAGTCGCGTAAAGTTCGTTCCCTATCCACAGAGAAACCGTGTTCAGATCCGATTATCTATGAAACAGGCTTTATGCCCGCCAAATCCCTTGCTCTCAAAACTCGTATGACGTTGGGGAAGACAGCACGTGCCAATCCCCAGACGATAATGGCCCTCGAGAAACAGAAGATGTACTACGCGACCTGGTAGCGTAATACTTTCACACTCGGATATTCTCGTCAATTCTTTGTAAGCCTCCTTTTAGCCAACGGCAATCGTTCTTGATGACACGCCAAGACCCGCTGTAGCGCATCGACCGGGGGCTGGTGTTCCTGCGCTTTCTCCCAATCCACGGCCTGATTTGTGCGACAATTCGCTTGAAAAGATCGGATACGTTCCTTCGTACCGGCAACCACAATCGGTAAACTCTCCATCCACCTCCGCTGAGTCTCCTGAATCCCGTCAAAAATTCCCACTTCCGTTGGGTTAATCGTGTTCCATAAAGGATGACCGTCCTTATTTGTGGATCCGGGCACATGTGACATCCTCAGCTGCACACCATGCTATAGAGCCACTGTCCACTACCGCGTCGTGGTAGACGCAGAGCGTTTCCTCGTGTCCTGGTTCGAACGATTCGACACACGAGATCATAAATCCTTCCAAATATTCTCTCCACACCAAAAAATCTCGAGGAATTCTGTTTGACGGCGCGGCACCGGTCCTCACGGTCACATTTCTCTACAAAGACCATATAACCCGTCCCCGTCAGGATCCTCTTCTGGGGTATGGCCACGATTCCGTTCTGAACCGCCATAATCCCGATATTGCCTGAGGGGACTCGTGGGGGGTAGGGGCGTGGTTCAACAGAATTCTATGAGCCGATGGCGTACGTGTCCATAAAGAGGGGAGATGTCTGCGGTTGACATAGATTCAATCGACGTGGAAAACGCCATTGACACGTATGATCAACGACTTGGAGCAACCAACCCGTCGGTACTGCGTAGCTCGGCTACGATTTCTCCCATGATTTCTCCAAATACAGTTATCGGGTTCACTTATGCTGGCGGCTTCAGGCAACGTGATGGTCTACGAGGGATCACAACCACACAGTGCCAACAAAAATTGGTCATACCAG
>JAKADI010000428.1 GCA_021820675.1 Bacillota bacterium
GCCGTTTAGCGTCCTCGAAATCGGGGAGGCCGTTTTTCCGTAAATGCTGTTGAACCTTCCTTAGCGTCTTGGGAAGCCAAGGCTTGATTTTGCAATTCCCGTTCAAATGCCAGGGCACTGCCTAAAGGCAAGTCGATGGCCTCATTAAGAGCCAACTTGTTGAAACCAATGGCCAAAGCCGGACCTTGCGCCAACTTTTTGGCAAAGGAGAGGGTCTCGGGCATCAACTCATCCGGATGAAATAACCGGTCAACCAGACCCAATTCCAGGGCTCGTTCGGGATTAAACGTCTCGCCGGTAACCATGAGGTATAATGCCTTAGACTTACCCACGATCCGCCCCAACATTTGCGTGCCACCCTCACCCGGAATTAGTCCCAAGGTAATTTCCGGCATTCCCAATTTGACCCGCGCGTCATCCACGGCAAATCGCAAATCACAGGCCATGGCCAACTCGAGCCCGCCTCCCATGCAGTGCCCGTTGATCGCGGCAATGAAAATCTTGCGGGTAGACTGGATTTTCAGCATCACTTCTTTGCTGAATTGACTGGAGAGACCCACGTACTCGGGCGACGCATCGCGCAGGACTGTAATATCAAAACCCGCCGAGAAGAATTTGGGCAGAGCACTGGTGAACACGACAACCTTTACATTGTCGTCAAATCGCGCAGCCATAATAGCCTGGTCCAATTCTTGCAAGACCTCCAAGTCGTGCGCATTGGCCGGTGGACGGTTAATCTCCAATATGCCTACACCATCTTCAATTCGTGTGTTGAAATGCTCTAGGTTCAAATGAATAAACTCCGTCATCGCCATTCCTCCAGTAGTATGTTTTGTTTTTCCAATATTACGTTTACATTACGTATTATCTATTTTTGTAATACTAAAAGACAACTCCATGTAGCACCAATGGAGGATGCCTGTGTCACCCTATTAAGCTCAATCTTCTGATTCCTTCATTTTTCTCTATTTGTCGGAATATCGATTATTTCTCAATAATATAGCTTCTCATGAGAAATACTCTTTCGAAATCGAGACAAAAAGACGGCGGCTCCTGTGTGAACTTTGCTAAGCAGACGGATTTCCCCGCTCTGGACCCACGAAATAAGGTGAAAGGGTCCTCGGAACAATCGTCTTGTATCATGATTCATTACTAATTTATCACTAGTCATTTAGAATTCATTTATATTTAAATTTTTCTCATATGGGTAATTCCTATTCATCATTTTATCCCTCAGGTGTAAAATGCAATTGAACACGTTTTTATCCATACGGTTATGGCTGTAGGTGTCAGGGTCTTGTAAAAGAGAAGGAGGCTAATCATGCATAACCTAGGACACCGGAAGATTAAGACAAATAACGGATTGAAATGGGCTATGGGCGTTGGAGCTTTGTCCTTGTTGGTGGCAGGCTGTGGGACAACAGCTGCCCAGGCTAGTCAGACCAAGGCTCAAGCGTCCTCATCCGCATCGAAGGTCGCCACCACCACTAATGCGGCACCCATCAAACTGGGTACAGCCCAGGTCAATGGGACCAAGACCAAGGTTCTCCAAAATTCACAAGGACTGACCCTCTATTATTTCACGAAAGACACGCCAACACAGTCACATTGCTCGAAAAGCAGTGGCTGTCCGTCAATCTGGCATCCCTTCACGACCTCTTCAAACCATGTTTCGGTCAAGGGAGTCTCTGGCACCTTCACCGTCGTGCACGATATTCATGGTAAACAGATGGCGTATAATGGGCACCTTCTGTACTTATACTCGGGAGACACCAAAGCCGGGCAAGCGCGTGGAGAGGGGCTGTTGCACACGTGGTGGGTGGCGACTCCTTCATTGAAGCCTCTGACCGCGTCCTCATCCTCATCCTCGTCGTCGTCATCGTCATATGGATCCTCATCAAGCGGGTCATCAGGGTCATCCACCAGCGGGTCATCTTCCGGCGGATGGTGAGCCGGCGCCTGGCCCTCGCCTAAAGACGTATAGACATCCCTGGCTGCAGCCAAAACCGTAAGACGACAAGCTAAGAATTTCGGACCCAAAGGACGACAATGACACTTATTCGTAAAATGATAAGGAGCGAACGCTAATGACCTGCAGAAGCTGCGGGAAGGACGTGTTCGATAAAAATCCCCATTTCTGCCCGCATTGCGGCCATCCATGGTACCAAGAATCCCGTTGGGGACCCGCCGCCAGTGCTCCCGGGTGGCGTGTTATCTTTCCGGTGACAGCTCTCATTGGATCGTTTTTGCCCTGGGTTCAGGTTATGGGGCCGTCTCATAATATCTTGGCTATTTGGAATGCCTATCGGCTAAGTCCCCTAACGTGGATATGGCTCATAGGCGATGCCGCCTGTATTCTTGTGGCCATGGCGGGGAGAAAAATCAAGCCGGTGTGGGTAACTCAAGCGTGGTATCTTTTTGGGAGCTTATCATTTGGGGTCGCGACGGCAGGCTTCATTTTTGTCCGGGTTGCCGCTCGCGTGTCCTCCATTCTGGGAGCGCCCAGTCCTCTGAATTTGCACTACGGGGTCTATTTATTTACTGTCATCACAGGGATCTGGACCTTGGTTGCTATCATTAACCCGGTACACTCTGAAAAAGAACCTTCCCGTAATCGCGCCAGGCTTGATTCCTCAGCCAGTGGCGAATCGGATTAAGACGGATTTGACATAGTGCCCAGAAAACCCAGGGGGAGCCCCCTGGGCCAATGCTCAGATTCAGAGCCGATAAAGCCGCAAGCCTTTACCCGCTGCCGCAAAGTCGGGCTGATCGGATCGCTTCCAGTATATCAACAAGCGCTACAGCTTGCCGACGGATCGGCACGGTAATATGAAGAGTCCGGAGCGGTCACGCGACGATGCCGTTCAAGACGCGATAGACCACGTTTTCCACCTCGTCGTCGGTCGCCGTCGTGACGCGGCGCAAGGTAGCGAGGACATCCCGTACCTCAGCTTCCGTCGGGCGATTAGCCGGCCATCCAGGCAGGACATGCCGCACCCAAACCATCGCCAACCCTTCCAGGACTGGGGGGTGCCTCTGGTTTGCCACCCGCATTAATTTCCCAATAATCTCATCGAACTCCGCATCGGACACCGGATCCACCTCACGTAGAATCTGACCCATCCTTCGCAACTCCTCCTCGTAAGGCCAGCGCGGGTATTGCGAGGTCATCCAAATAATCAGGAGGCTTTGTAGCAATTTGACATCCATGGTCGTCCTCCCCGCGAAACCTGAATGGATGGAAGTTGCATCCGCATCATCGCGATTCCGCCCCCGTTTCGCCAATTACGACACCGTGGGTAC
>JAKADI010000429.1 GCA_021820675.1 Bacillota bacterium
CCAGGAAGTCGCAAAAAGGAAAAAACCTCTCTGAACTCGATACCCCAAATAGGTGAATATTTCTCAACATACCCTACGTTTTGCCTCAATTGTCCAGGCAACTTTCTATCCTTTAACATGGCAATGTTGGAACAATTTGCCACATCGCCGAATATCCATAGTACAGAAAAAAAAACCAAGGGATTGCGACGTGGGACTCATCCCCATCCAACCTGTTCGGTAGGAGGTGTGGAGGGTGGACAGCTACAACCGTCTGGAGCATTTCACCAAATTTTTTAGTACAAAGCCCCCGAGTTCGGCCAACACCCGCGTTGACATCGTCGTCGTCAGTTATAACTCTTTGGATTATCTCAAAAAATGCCTCGAAAGCCTTGAGCAATATGCCGACTATCCTTATGCGCTATATGTGGTGGATAATGCGAGCACCGACGGCAGCCGCGAGTTTCTCAAAACCCTGACAACGGTCACGGTCATCTTAGCCGATGCGAATCAAGGATATGCCAAAGCCTGCAACCAAGGCGCGCGAGCGGGAACGGGCTCTTATATTTTGTTCCTCAATGCGGATAGCGAGGCAGCACCCAACTTCTTACGACCCATGGTTCGGTGTTTTGAATCTGACCCTCATATTGCCGTAGTGGGTCCTAAACTGGTGAATTTCGAAAACAAAATTGTCGGCGCCGGCGTCGTTGGCACCAATGCCACACCGCGGTTACAAGGCTGGATGGAACCTGATGGGCCCGACAAGTACAGCAGGCAAATGGATTGCCTGAGCATGTGCGGGGCCGCCTACATGATCAGGCGTGATTTGATTCCCCGGCTAGGTTTGTTTGATGAACACTATTTCTTCTATTATGAGGAAACCGATTATAGCTACAATGCCCGCAAAAACGGCTATCGGGTGGTCTATTGCCCCGGCAGCCGCATGTACCACGCCGTTGCCGGATCGAGCCACGACAGCACGCCCGAACAGCTGCGCGCACTATTCATGGATAGTGAACGATACTTTCAACAGAAATGGTCAGATTTCTTGAAGGAGGAAACCCTCTATGGGGACCAGTAACCCAACATTGGTGGCCGCAATGCTCGTTCACAACGAAGCCAACCGATATCTCTCCATGGTGCTGGCTGATCTCGAAACCTACTGCGATCGCATCGTGATCCTGGACGACGGGTCTAAAGACGCCACGCCTGCAGTGTGCCAATCGTTCTCCCGTGTTGTCTTCTATCGGCATGAAGAAAATCTCTTCTGGAAAAACGAATCATTCCTGCGCACCAAGTTATGGAATCTTGTATTAGCACAAAATCCCGATTGGATTTTAGCCATCGATGCCGATGAAATGCTAGAAAAACGATTCCGGCAGGAAAAACAACGCCTGCTGACCCAAAACGACAATGATGTGCTTTCGGTCAGGTTATATGAATTTTGGGGCTCGCTAACCCATTACCGTGTCGACAAGCTGTGGAATCCCGAACCCAAATTGACGCCCATGCTCGTCCGCAATCGAAGAGGGAAAGCCTATCACTGGCTGCAACAGCCTTTACATTGTGGACGGATTCCGACGGCTTTGGGTCCACCGTATTTTACGGGACTGCGCTGCAAGCATTTTGGCTACGCCAATAAGGCAGATCATCGTCCTAAATATGAAAAGTACGTGGCACATGACCCCGATGGTCGATTCAGTCCCATGTCTCATTACCACAGTATTCTCGACGAGAACCCCGTTTTAGAAAAATGGCAGGACTAAAGGCTCGCTTTCACCGTCTCCTCATTATGCCGACAGGCGGCTACCGGCCCGACAGATTTGCCCCACGCAGCTCGCCCGCGTCTTCATACTCGTCTTTATTGAACCTCCAAAGGAGTGATTTCCCGTGAGTCAATTATTGAGCGTCATCATGCTGTCTTATAATACCTGGGCGTATACCCGCGCCGCGATTAGCCACCTGCTGCGATTTACGGATGTGCCGTTTCGGCTTATTGTGATGGATAACGGTTCTACCGATGGGAGTGCCGAAAACCTCACGAAGTACTTGCAAGAAGCACCTGGCGATACAATCTTGTTGACAAATCCGACCAATATGGGATTCGCACGCGGGATCAACCGTTGTCTGGAGGAAAGCATTCCGGGCAGCTTTATCGCCCTGGTGAATAGCGATCTGCTCGTCAGTCCTCATTGGGCGTCTCGCCTGCTAGCGCACTTTAATGACACAGAAAGAGTCGCCGCCGTCGGTCCCATCGGGCGAGCTATTGGGGGCAGGCAGGATTACGCCCGCTTTTATGGTGAAGCGTCTTATGATGATGGCAGATGGCCGCCCGGGGACGATTACGGCCGCTTTACCGAATCGCTTTATTGGAGTCGCCGCGGATGTTATCGGGCCGTCAAAAGCCTTTCGGGGGCTTGTCTGATCATGGCGCCAGAAGCCCTCTCCCAAGTAGGCGCCTTGGATGGGGCTATGGATTTCGGAGCCGAAGACTTGGATTGGTCCATACGTGCCCGAATCGCGGGATACGACTTAATCATGGCTGAGGATACCTATGTCTGGCATAAAGGCAGCGCGTCGTGGAATGAATCGACAACCAAGAACATGACTGATCAAGCCTGGGGTTACTTTAACAAAAAATGGGAAGGGAAATTTCCCGGTGACTGGGATTTATTAACCTTTAGCTCTCAGGAAACCGCTTATCCGCGTTTCATAAAGCACCAGAACTGTGACGACCCCTTGCCGTCCGTCCGCCCTCTCAAGTTAAACTTCGGATCGGGTCCCTTCCCTCTGACTGATTATGTCAACTGTGACATTCGCGATATCCCTGGGGTGGATTGCGTAACTGACGTGCGCCAACTCCCCTTCCCGAATGCCTGTGCTGTAGAAATTTTGGCGTCTCATCTGCTGGAGCACCTTCCTCCGGAAGATACAGAACGCTCGCTCCGGGAATGGAAGCGTATTCTTGCTCCTGGCGGGAAGATGGTCATCATCGTCCCGGATCTTGAATATTGTGCCCAGCGGTACATCAACAAAGAATGGTCGGCGACTTTGTTCTCCCGAATTATGTTTGGCGACCAAGGATTCAATGAAAATCTCCACCGGATCGCATTTGATGAAGAAATTCTCTCTTATTTCCTGCGGCACATCGGTCTGGTAGACATCAAAAGATCCCCACTCGTGCCCGAATGGCAATTAATGATAATCGGCACCCAACTCGCATAACCGGTTTGGTTCACATCCCCGCCGCGGCTAAAGCCAGAGGATTCCGGCACCTCGCGGCGTCAGAATCCTGCTTCACTCCCCGTTCGGACA
>JAKADI010000430.1 GCA_021820675.1 Bacillota bacterium
CTGTGGTATATCAAGATATTTCCCAGACCGCTTATCAATTTCCAGAGTCTATATTGCAGTCTATTAGTCCGATCGACCATTACCATGGAGATTTCGGGGATTCGTGGACATTTCGACTAATTTTTCAATCGTTCGAGAAAACGTTAACGGATCAGGAAGTCGATGAATGGATCCAGCAGTTTCTTTTACAACTGGGGCGCTTAGGTATTACCATTCGGCAATAACAATCCAAGAAATTTTCCCGCAATGGCAGGAAACTACAGACGATGCCGAGAAGTATAACGATAATTGGAATCACTAATTTGAGGAGGGAGCGGCACGATGGCGGAACCGATTCGTACCACGGTGACGATTAACGGAGAAGAATATCAAATAAAAGGAGATATGCCCGAAGACGTGATCAAGGCCATAGCCCAGCATGTTGATAGCCGTCTTCGTATTCTCAAAGCGCGTCATCCTCAACTAAATATGACCCGGTTATCGATGTTGGCATTACTGAATATGGCTGAAGACCTATATAATTTACAGGAGCAAAACGAAGAATTAGTCCGGAGCCTGCAAGAAGATTGGCGGCACCGCGCCGTGAAGAACAGTAAGGGCGGGAATTCGTGAACGCGTTCTCAACAGGCTGGTTTGGCTAGTCTCCGATCGCTGAGGGGCGGCACCGGTGTCCTCCATCCCCATTCGTCCCCATATGGTGTGCGGCAGGATGTTTTTCGCACCTGGTCTGAAGTGCCGACGTCTCACTTTTGGGAAAGACTTAGTTTACGGACCGAAATTCGGGCAGAATGATAAGACGAGGTATAGATGGGTGATGGAATATGGATGGTGGAGATGTTGAAGGACTATAGTGTTACGATGAGTCAGGTGGTAGAGATCTGGTTTTGAACCTCTACCCGTTAGGTGTTTTACCATGCTACTGATGTGCATGCCGATTATTTCACCCTTTTGGTTTGTGACCAAGCAGTTTGTCTGGAAAATCTGCGTGTTACCTGATTGAGCCCTAGTAAGGAGAAGATCGTGGAGAATATAAAGACCATGGCCCAAAACCCCTTTTGGGCCAGCCTGGAATCAGTACAATTTCCTGAAGTCTTGGAAAGGGTCGCTGCCTGGGCCGAGACCCCGATGGGAAGAAAACGCATTAAATCCGCGCAATATATGGTCAGCCAGGAGCTGTTAACGGAGCGTCATCAATTTCTTAGGGATACCATACGTCTTCTTGAAGCAAGTGCTAGCCGTCAAATTTCATTACAAGGAGCTACCGAGATTGCCGAATCCGTTCAACGTGCATCCAAAGGCAGCATCTTAGCAGCCAATCACCTTTTAAGTATCAGATTAACAATAACCGCGGCGCAGAAGGCCAAAACGTGGGTTAGCCAAGAGGATTATCCCATGGTATTCCCACTGTTGGACACGATGCCGTCTTTGGAGTCACTAAGCCAGACCATTTCGCGGATAATCGATGATGACGGTAATGTTCGCGATTCGGCCAGTCCGCAACTCAAACAAATTCGGCGAAACATTCAACAGACAGAGGGGGACATTGATCGCATTTTGGAGAGTATTCTCCATTCCAGACAGTGGTCCGAATTTATCCAAGATGCTCTTGTAACCATTCGAGCCGGGAGACGGGTTATTCCGGTTAAGGCTATGTTTCGCCACCAAGTACCCGGAATTGTGCATGACCGATCCGCAAGCGGACAGACGGTATTCGTGGAACCTACCTTGGTTGTAGAAAAACAAAACCACATAACCGAATTACACCGTCAGGAAGAGGACGAAATACGTCGGCTTTTAACGGATCTATCCCGAATGGTTGGAACTTACTACCAGGAGTGCGTTAGCATCGAAACTACTCTGGGAATGTTTGACGAATTGCTCGGTATTGCTCGTTATGGAATTAAGACCCGAGCAGTTTTGCCCTTAGTGGGTACGCACGAACTGCGATTAATCGAGGCGCGGCACCCCTTAATTGAAAATCCTGTACCGTTGAATTTGTCCCTGGATCAGACAAGGCGGATTTTGATTGTTACGGGGCCCAACACGGGTGGGAAGACCGTTACGCTCAAAACCACTGGGCTTGTTGTTAGTCTGGCTTTAAGCGGACTGATGGTGCCTTGTGATGGAGGTACCTCCGTTCCCTTTGTTGATCGGATTTGGGTTGATATTGGTGATGAGCAAAGTATTGAACAAAATTTGTCGACGTTTTCCAGTCACATGGCGCGGATAATTCCGATGGTGGAACTGGCTGACGACAGGACCTTGTGTCTCATTGATGAAATCGGGGCTGGAACAGATCCCGATGAGGGATCGGCATTAGCAGAAGCGGTGATTCATCATTTTCGGCAACGCCGGGTTTACGCGGTTATCACAACGCATTACAGCCGATTAAAATTACTGGGTTTCCGCTTGCCCGATGTGGAGAACGCCCAAGTTACATTTGACCGGGAAACCTTGACGCCGACCTATCATCTTATCATGGGGCAACCAGGGAGTTCCCAAGCTTTATACATTGCCAGGCGCTTAGGAATGTCCGAAGCTATTATTCAACAGGCCCGCGGCTATATGGACCACGATGGGGCCACTTTGTCCGATGTGATTGACCAAGCCAATCACCTCCAGATGGAGCTACGGCAAGCTAAACAAGAGGTACACGACGAACACGAAGCATTGCGCCATAAGATGTCAGAAATTGAACACGAACACCGCATGTGGCTTGAGCGGAGCGAACGTGAAAAATTACGTATGCGGGGCCATTGGGAGACAGAGCTACAACGATTGCAGAATGAAATGACGGCGGCTATTGACGCGGTGAGGCAATCCCAAGGACCTGAACAAGCCAGGGCGGTGGAAACCCTGCGGACCATATGGCGCAAACGCGGGATACTACCGGCATCCTTGGGTCGGGAAAGGCTCACGAAACCGAAAATTATTGCTGCAGGCGATTATGTCCATGCTCAAGATTTTGAAGGCACTGCACGGGTTATTGAGGTCAATGGCAAAATGGCCTTGGTTGAGCTGGGCTCGCTGCGCGTGAAATTGCCTACCGAAGATCTGGAGCCTGCTCCGCAACCAAAAACGTCGCATGTAGGGCGAACTCGGACGGCTATGGCACTGAAAGCGCAAAGTCTCCGAATCGAATGCGATGTGCGCGGGATGACAGTCGACGAAATGCTGGAAGTCGTAGATAAATACCTGGATGATGCCGTTCTGGCTGGGGCCTTTCAAGTTCGGATTATTCATGGCAAAGGTACGGGCACATTGCGAAAAGCGGTGCTCCACATGTTGA
>JAKADI010000431.1 GCA_021820675.1 Bacillota bacterium
AACCATTGAAGATGCGGCGGAACTGCAATTGCAGCAGGACCACAAGATCACATTGGAAGCTCGGCCGGCTAACATTGAAGGTCGAGGCGGGGTGAGTATTCGGGATTTGGTGCGAAACGCGTTGCGCATGCGGCCTGACCGCATTATTGTCGGCGAGGTTCGTGGGGGTGAAGCACTGGACATGCTCCAAGCTATGAACACGGGGCATGAAGGCAGCTTGACCACGGTGCATGCTAATGCCCCCAGGGACTGTTTAACCCGTATCGAGACCATGGTTCTCATGGCAGGGGCTGATTTGCCGCTAACAGCGATTCGTACCCAGGTGGCATCAGCCATCGATGTGATCGTGCAACAAGCCAGATTGTTGGATGGTTCACGCCGGATTATCCGGATAACGGAAGTGGTGGGCATGGAAAGCGGCATTGTGACCACACAGGATTTATTCCAATTCGACCAAACGGGAGTCGATGAGGAAGGGCGTGTTATTGGCGTATTTCGCGCCAATGGGATCCGTCCTAAAAACTTCGAGCGAATTCGAGCGCAAGGCGTCGATCTTGCGCCGGGCATCTTTGGCATGGGATCGTGAGGAACCGATGACAGATCTTGCACTCTGGTTAGCCACAACCTGGTCTTTGGGGATCTTGTTAATGATTGTGGGTTACCGTTCAGTCAGGACGCATCACATAACCCACAAGAGGCTTTATGCGATGGGACCAGTGAGTATCAAGTCTGCGGGGGAACGGGCGCCACGAGATTTACTGGGTACGTTTCGCCAAACCTGGAGCCAGGGACAAAATGCGGCGGCACTGAATCTGCGCATGGGTGAGTACATTGTTGTGCTGATTGCCGCCTTGATCATTCCCGGCATTGTGGGATTTATCGCGCGAGGACCCCTTGGCGCGGTGATATTAGGATTGGCTGGAGCTGGCGGTGTTCTCCTTTATTTTCGAATTATGAAACAACGCTATTTGCACCTGGCGGAGCAGAGTCTTCCCGATTTTCTTCGGGGCATTGCCGGTGCACTTCGCGCCGGAACCTCTTTGACTCAAGCGATGGCACTGGTGGCCCGGGAAACCCCCGACCCCTTGGGATCGGAAATCATCCGCGTCTTGAGGCGCGAATCCATTGGATTTAGTTTAGAGCAAACATTGACTGAACTAACGATGCGCATCCCGTCGAAAGATTTGGGACTGGCGGTAATGGTCATCAACATTCAACGGGAGATTGGGGGCTCGCTCGCTGATATTCTTGAGAATATTGTCGACACCATTATGGCCCGCCAACGCCTATCCCAAGAAGTCAGGGCTCTCACAGCGCAAGGTCGCATGAGTGGGTGGGTTTTAACGGCTTTGCCTTTGGTGTTAGGCTCGGCAATTTGGTTTTTAAACCCTCAATACATTGATCCGCTGATTCACACGACGTTGGGACTCATTATGCTGGGATCGGCTGCAGTGTCGGTGGCTCTTGGCGGATTTGTGATTAACCGCCTCGTCCGTTCACCGGAATTATGAGGGGGGAAGGACACGTGATGGGTATGTTATTTTGGATGAATGTGACGATTGCCGGCCTTTTAGCCCTGGCCGTGGTGCTGTTTTGGCTGTGGTCCCGGGATTTGCGCATTTCACATCGTCAACGTCTATTAACTGAACGTTTGCAATCCTATCAATTAATACGGAAGGTACCCGCTGACGAACTGGAGGTCCCATTTGTGCGGCGTATTGTGATGCCGGCCCTACAGAAAGCTTTCACCACCCTATCTCGGATCGTGACGCCGTCGAAGGTTCGTGGTGAATTAGCCAGGCGCCTTAAACAAGCCGGAAGCAAACTGAGTCCTGAGTCTTTTGCCCTTTACCGTCTAGGGATCTCTGCTCTATTGTTTGCCCTGGGAATTTTTTTGTCCGGCTTGAATGCCAATCAACCTCAGTGGCAACATATGGCGATCCCTGTGGGCATGGCGATGTTAGGGTATGTCTTTATGGGCGCACGGGTAAACACACAAGCGCAAAATCGGTTGAAAGCATTGGAGCGGTCATTGCCGGAAGTCTTTGACTTGCTAAGTGTCAGTGTGGAAGCAGGATTGGCTTTCGATGGCGCGATGCGCAAGCTGGTCACGAACGTCGGGAACGGACCGGCCAAAGAGGAGTTTGCCCGCGTTATGGCGGATATTCAACTCGGCATGACCCGTGCCGAAGCCTTAAATGCATTGGCGGAACGAACCAAATCGCGCGAACTCAAACGATTTGCAGGCCTCGTTGCGCAATCTGACAGGACTGGGAGTGGAATTGCCGGAGCACTACGGGTACAAGCGCGGGACATTAAAAACGCTCGGGCGGCTCAAGCCCGGGAGAAGGCGGCATTAATTCCTGTCAAGATTATTTTTCCTATGGTACTGTTTATTTTTCCCGCGATATTCGTGGTGATTTTAGGTCCGGCATTGTTATCGATTACCCACCTTTTCCATGGATAGAGAATTGTCACACGCCCAATCGGTCACCATAACCCACGTGCCGTCGGGCACCAGGATCGGCGTACAAGTCGTCGTGGCACATTCGTTTTGGCGGCGTTTTAAGGGATTGATGGGAACGGTTGAATTGTCTCCGGGCCACGGTATGTTATTTCCCCATACCAATTCTGTACACATGTTCTTTATGCGTTACCCTCTGTGTGTGCTCTACTTGACTCAGGACTTTATCGTATTGCGCAGAGTCGTGCTAAGGCCATGGCGAATAGGGCCGGTGGTGAGGCGTGCTTATTGGGTCCTCGAGATGCCGGCTTCCGTGGCAAGCCAAATTTCCGCGGGAGATTCACTCGACGTAAAAATCGTTGCAAGATAGATATAGCACGGGTGGCGGAAAAACTGACGGATATCGGCTATGGGTTTGGACGATGGACGGGAAAGTTCCCCACGCTTTTGTCAAGGCATACATGAGTCTGCGCTCGTTCTGCCGGGCAGGGCGGTCTTCTCGGCATCCTCCCTGCGGATTCTCACTCGCGAAATCGGTGGAAAGAGATTCGAAATACGTTAATATGGATAGTATTGTAAGCGTATATTGCTTAATAATTTCCTGGATCCACGGCGGAAGGTAATCCGCGAGAGTGCTTCACTATATTCCGGAGAATCAATCACGATATGGGCGAATCGGGAGGCAAAATCAGTGTTTACAGTATATGTGGCGAGTCAGGAGGAACTGCGTGCCAAATTGGTGGGCGCGGTGAAAAACATCCCTGACGCGGTGTTAGAGGGGAGTTCCACCGAATTGCGGCAAGCACTGGATGACTGTGCCACC
>JAKADI010000432.1 GCA_021820675.1 Bacillota bacterium
CATGCCCCTCAATTTTTGAGGTGTAATACGGATGAAAGAGGAAGGGAAGGACCGCATCGTTGATACCCGTCCCGTCGTCGGCGACGCGGAGGATCATATGGTCATCGTGCTCATACGTCGCAATCTCAATTTTGCCTTGCGGCATGACGGCATCAACCGCGTTATGGACCAAGTTGCGCAGCACCTGGTGCATTTGCTGTCGATCTGCCCGAACCCATGCGGGATCTCCTTCAACGGTAATGGTTATCTGCCGTTGATCTACAAATAACCGAAAGTCGACTGCCACTTCATGGCATAACGCCGTCAGATCAAAGTTTTCCAAACGAATTGCACGCTTGTATCCAATGAGGACATCGTCCAACCGTTCGGTCACGCGCACCATGTATTCATCCATTTTGTCCAGCAGCGGGTCGGCATACGTCTGCGCCAGCACTTCTTGATATCCCGACATCACGGCGAGAGGATTGCGAATTTCGTGAATAGCCGCCGCCATGATGAGGTCGTTTTGTTGGTCGTCCATCATATGCCAGAAAAACGCCGCCATCAAATGAACCCAAGATAAGTGCACAGGTTCGCAAAAACCGAAACTTAACTCCCCCGCCTGGCTGTTTTGGCGATAGATATAATGACATTGTTGGATATTCTGCTCGCCATAGCTATAGTCATTCCAGGCCACAAACGTCAGAGGAATACCCAAGCGGCAACACAAGGACCAAAATGATTCGACCACCTGATGTTGTACGTTCATGCTATCCCATCTTCCATCGATATGATTTAATGTATAGTGTATATATGAAGGTCAAAAATGGCTGAGTTGTCACTACGCCCGAATATACTCCTTGACAGTCTTGCTGGTCACAGATAGGAGCGGTAATGTACTCATTGGCTCACCCTAGGGTCTAAGGAGACCGTCATGTCCACCTTGGATATTTTCGCAGTACAGCCTTATATGACGCTAGATGATTATGCTAGTGCAGAGACATTTTACCACAAAATGGATCACCTAATGCGCAAGATTTCTTCACGCCGGACAAATTCCATTCCCGCTTTAGCCGTGTTCCCCGAGGACCTCGCCACCTTCTTGGTTTTGGCTGACAATTTAGCTCTCATTGACGGCGTATCGACCATGGATGAGGCCTTTAAGCGGATTGGCCAAGCCCTGTGGCCTGCCTTGCTAAAACACATGGTCCTGTATCACACCATTTCCCTCAAGCGCGCGTTTTTTCTGTTGAACGCGGCCAAAGTGTGGCGGATCTGGTATACGACCATGCACACGCTGGCTCGGCAATACCAACTCTACATCGTCGCGGGTAGCGCTTTACTGCCCGACAACCAAGATGGCTATCACGCGGCTTCGTTTCGTCCGCTGTCCCGGCACATCTTTAATCTCAGTATCACCCTGAACCCTGCAGGAGAAGTCATCCACACCACCCGCAAGGTGAATTTAGTGCCGACTCAAGAAGATACGTTGGACCTGACGCCGGGCCCTTTACCCGCCGCTCTATCCACTTTTCGCATTGACAACATTTTATGTGCCACAGCCATTTGTTATGACGGCTTTCGTGTGCCGCATACCGCCCACGAGCCGCATTTTACCGCACTGTTACCCCTGTTGGATCAGCGAAACGTCCGCATCATTGCCCAACCTTCGGCAAACCCCTGGTGGTGGACTGGTTCTTGGCCCTTAAATCCTGCTATGACCCGCCATGAACAATGGATCGGCGAAGGAGCCTTTAGCCTGTTGGAGCAATGCCACAACATTGATCTCATTGTTAATCCCCAACTGCTGTTTCAAGCCCTGGATTTACACTTTGATGGTCCCAGCGCCGTTTATGGGCGCTTAGGCGGGCATGTGCAAATTCTCGCCCAGAGTTCGGGCTTTACCCCCACTCTATCCTCGGAAGATATCGTCTGGGTTCGGTGGCAAGATTGAATTGCCAATTATTTCAATTTAAGGTATGATAATCCAAGGAACTCGTGAAGCGAACCATGCTTAAATCTTGGCCTTCCCTGGTCCTATCATCACGCGACCGGTCATATGTGACCACAGACCCACGGATGAGAAAGGACCAGTTCGCCTGCATCCAAGCGAACAGGGAAAGAGGAGGAGTGCCCTATGTCTATCCCGCGTATCGCCATTTGCCAGATAGCTTACGTGCGCGAGTTGGACAAGGCTCAAAGTCGCGCTGTGGAATCGATCCGCCAAGCCGCTAGCCGGGGGGCGGATATTGTCGTCTTTCCGGAGTGGTTCTTGGGGTTGAATCCCGTAGAAGTCATCCCCAACCGGGTTACCGACAGCTTAAGCATGGTGGCGCGCGAACTCGGCATTATGATCATTACCGGAAGTCTGCGTGTTTTAGACGGAGAATCTATCAAGAAGCAGCAAAAGGGGATCGTGATCGAGCAAGACGGGACGATAGTGGGGGCTCAGGCGAAGATGAATTTTTATCCCACCGAACGCCCCTGGTTCGAACCGGGAACCGGCATTTCGGCGATTCATACCCGCTTTGGCCGTCTCATCATTTTACTGGGCTTAGATGCCTTCGATAATGAGTTGTGGTCCAATGCCTGTGCCTTTCAGCCTGACTTGGTGGTTTTGGCCACAAGCCCCAGAAATGTCGCCGAACGCAATCAGTTGCAAGAGCTCGCCATTAACCACAGTCTGGATATTCAAGCCACGGTACTCGTCTCCCCATTCCTGGGACGTTTTGCCGGCCAGAACTACATAGGCGGAGCCGTTATTGCGGATAAGGGGCGTTTGGTAAGTATGGCCGGGGATGAACCCACCCTCCTTATGACCGAAGACCCCCAGGCCCCGCTGATTCAACTCGGGGTCACCGATGTGTCTTATTATACACCGGTGGCGAGTGCCCCTCCCAGGTTGCCAACGTACGCCAGGCGGGCGATCGAACCGGAAGCCGAAAAAAAAATCCTGTTGGATTGGGGCGCTTGTCTTTCCAACGCGGATCCGTCTAACATTGGGCACCAACTGCTTTATATTGCCGGTGACAATCCCCGTTGGC
The DNA here is from genome assembly GCA_021820675.1 of Bacillota bacterium. Lineage (GTDB taxonomy): Bacteria > Bacillota > Sulfobacillia > Sulfobacillales > Sulfobacillaceae > Sulfobacillus. The sequence goes on from JAKADI010000432.1 coordinate 3,024, forward strand.
TAGCTCTAGCTCCCGGCGCTCCTGGGCAAGCGCAGACCCTTGAGCTCCTGTTGGAAAAGGGGGCAGCCGGTACATATCTTTATCCAGCACTGAGTCAACACACGCCCTATGACAAGGATGTGTTAGCCTTAACCTCCGTCATTTCGCGATTTAAACGCCCGGTGTTGATTCATACCGGTCCTGGTCCCGAGCCGCTCCGGCTGAGTTCGCCACTTTTCTGGGATGAATTTATCCAAACACTCGGCAATGTCCCCGTGATTATGG
>JAKADI010000433.1 GCA_021820675.1 Bacillota bacterium
GGCAGGGACCGGCTGAGCTAAATCATCGATTGTCTTCCGTGAAAAGTATAGTCAAAACAGTCCGGAAGCATCCCTGCCGCGGAGCGCTATTCGGACGCCGTCAATCGTCTAAACCGCACGGTTGTGTTAGAAGGCGCGGTATGATTTCGCGATCTGCACCATCTGAGATTCGGACAGGCTCGTGCCGGACGTGCCCATTTGCACCACCATGCCTGATATCGGGAACTGCAGCACGGAACTCTGCGGTCTGTTGTAGTGCCCATAGGCCAGGGACCAGGTTCCCGTCACCGGACCGATGCCCGGCAGGTTAAAGGTGACGGGTTTGACCGTGTGATTGCCGCCGCTGGGCAGCGCCGCGGCGGTCGCCGCCTCCTGCACGCTGAAGTTGCTGTATGTGAGCGCCATCACCGGGTACGATGGGGACGGTGAGGTGCGGTATGAGGTCACGCCTTTGAACGTCGTTCCGACTCCTTGTTCCGGGGCAAAGACATGTTTAAAGCCGAGTCGGGTACCTATTTGGACGATCCGCATTCGCTGCTGTACGGTATAGACAATGGGGTCGGTTGACGCCGGTCGGGCCGATGGGGCCGAGATATCGACCCAGCGTGTTCCGTTATCGGTGCTTTGCAGGGTGACAACCTGGTTCGGGAACACACGGACCGTGACATCCAAGGTTCCATTTGGCTTCCGCGTGATGATGGGCGCGGTCTGCCCAGTTGGCTCGCCCACCTGGGGTACGCTGGCGGCCTGCCAATGCAAGCCCCCATCGGTGGTATAGGAAATGGGGACGCTTTGCGCAAAACCAGACGATTCTGCGATAATCCCGTCTTCCGCGTTCCAAAACCGTATGCTGGGCAGGCCCTCTAAACTCAAGAAATCGGAGCGGCCGCGAAACGTTGTGTAATCCGCCAAGGTCCACTGTCGGCCGCCGTTGGTCGACCGATACAGGGCGAACGGTTCCTGAGCCGTGGCCGGGTTCCCGCCCACGAGGGTCCATTGATTTTGGGCGCCTACGCGGGCCGTGGTGTCATACAAGTCAGGGTGAGAGGTCTTGGCCAGCGCTTGGATTAGATGCACGTCCTGAGTTACCGTCGTCGGCGGCGGCGTTCGCAGGGTTTTTTCGACAGCCTTCAATTGAGCATTCGCCCCAGCGGGCGCGGTCACGGTCAATTCATAGTGCGTACCGTTGCCCGTGAGCTCAGTCACTTCGAGCACGGCGCCGTTGACTACCCCGTTAAGTTGTTCCGAGAAGAACGGGCTCGCCTTCTGCGGGTTCACGAACCCATTGTCATTGGGCGAAACCGTGTTCGGCATGAGCAATGCCGCGTTGCCGCCGCTTGCCGTCAACGTGTTCAGCTGAATCTGATGGCCGACCGTCCAATTGCGCGGGACCGTCATCGTATACGGTCCCACCTGCACCACGTGCGTGGACATAGTCGCGGAAGACATGGTGGGGCTCGTCGACGGTGTGCGACTGGTCGCGGTAGTGGATCGAGCCGGTGCGCCGCTTTCCTCTGGCGTTGATGCCGCGTTGCTTGACGCCGGCGATTGCGCCGACGTCGACCTCACCGGCGCGGCGCCGCATCCTGCCGCCAGTGCTATCATGGCCATTGCTGCCGCGCTCGTGACTAAAATCGTCCGTGTCACTTGAAAACCTCCTCGGTGATAAAAACGCTGCGGGGGAGCTAAGGTTACCTCACCAGCTATGCGGATATGCAGCGAGGGTCGCACCTCCTTGGCCGTGGGACTGTGACCATTCTGCTCGGACGATGAATCGCCAAGTGAATGCACGGGACGACCCTGCTCCCACAGCACGTCACTCACGTGGGCAATCATCACTTTCTGGGGCGAATGCGCACTTGGCATAAGCCCGTCGCAGTTTCGTCACCCATCGCGACCTTGCAACGTTAAGAAAGTATCGACATTGTAAAACGGATCGGTTGTTTTCCTCCCGTGGTGTTTGGTACCAAAAAACGCTGGGCGGACCGGTTCAAGACTCTCGATGACCCCATCGCCGAACAGGTGCGGCAGCAGGCGTGGCGGGAAGAATGGGAGGAGAGCCGCAATGGTCGGCTGTCCGCGCGGGGGGATCGCACCAAACAGGGCAACCCGCTCTTGCGCGTGCGGGAAGGCCCTGACCATTGGCTGTTGGAAATCTCGGGGGATCGCCTGAAACCGGGCAAACCCGACGCCAAAGTTCTGCGGTATGAGAAACTGGAAATCCCCCTCTACATTGCGCGCAAGGTGTCCAAGAAAACCGGGCAGATTAATGGCAGCATATAGGCGGCACTACGAAGACTTGCTGCGGCGAACACTCGCCGCGGGTGATCCGTCTCAGGTGGAAATCTTGCGGCGTCAAGGCCGGTATCCGGTGCGGATTACCATCGAAGAAGCCCCCGCACCTAGCCAGACCGATCCTCGGCAGGGCTGGGTGGGCGTGGATACCAACATCACCTTTTTGGCTCTCTGCTACGTGTTGCCCGACGGCAATTCTCAAGCGCTCGCAACCCGGGGCGATCCGCGTCTCCCCGTTATGTAGAGCTCCACATAACGTTGCACCAAGAGACATGAGCACGGTCACCAATAACGAGCTAGATGCTTTCTTTGACGAGTATGTGACCAATCCTCTGCACCACGCATCCCACCCGTCTGAGCTACTTCCTCGCGATTGCATAATCACTCAATTTCCGCACATGATGTGAAGAAAGCCCCCTCACGATGAGTTGCCCTTTCCGGCCAATCCCCATCCTGAAACGAGTTCAACGATCGCTCGATGGATATCGAGCTGAAGCGCGTGCTCGTGCCATTTCCCGGAAAAAGGCTCCGTGTGTACCTGAAACCAGGCGCAGACCCTGCGGAGCTTTTGGTTTGACGTATTCCTCATCTCCGACAACATCGAGTGAACGCTAGCCCGAAGACATCAAGTTTCGGCCGCGGGCCCTTCTTGGTTGTTAAGCGCCCGCCTTTGCTTTGCCAAGTTAACTAACTGCTTTCGGGGATAAGCTCATCAAGCCATCTGCCGGGTCTGGCAGGAACGAGGCTAAACAACGTGGAATCCAACCTTATGCAGGTGAGTGAAAAAGCGGGGCCTGAACCGCGTATTTTACTATGTTAAGCAACCTCATGCGGAGCCTCAGTGGCTTCAGCGCGAATAGCAAAATCCTGTGGATGGAAAGGGGTTTCACGTTGTCAGAGACAAATGTTGCGGTGTCTATTCGAGACTTGCGGATTGCATTTGGCGACAAGATGGTCCTGAAAGGCGTCAACCTGGA
>JAKADI010000434.1 GCA_021820675.1 Bacillota bacterium
GAAAACGAAAACCCCTTGCTACGCAAGGGGTTGAACGATCACACATGTATTATCTACGGGTTATTGGGGAACGGGTAGACGAATGGCCAAATGATCGAGGAGCTGTTGTTGGCGTGGTGTCCGATCTGTGAGCACGAGTTGCGGGGGCATCTGCGTCCTGGAGGGGTACACCCACAGAACCTCTTGGATGGCGGTGAGTTCTTTCAGCAAAGTCGGCAAGCTGAGATCAATCCCCGCTTGGGCATATTCTCGCCGTAAGAGATGGGCCAGGGTCACGGCTATCATGCAGATGAAGCCGTGGACATGAATTTTCTGATCGGTCCAATGACATGGCGGTTGCCAATGGAGCCAAGGCGACTGCTTCACATCCCGAAATGTGGATTCGACATGCCAGGCATCACGATAGGCGGTGATAATATCGGCCGTGGGCCAAGTTGCTTGATCGGTAAAGAGGATGGTTTTTCCCCAATGGATCTGTCCCCACTGCATTAACGCTTGATGGTCGATAGCGTAGGTCAGGGTGGGATAGTCCTCCTCTTCACCGATTTCGGTGTGGACCCCGTCGCGAACGGGGGGGCCAGCTTTCGTCTGGGCTTGGGTGACACGTTGACGCAGGGTGGCGACCGCCGGTCGCCGAACACCTTGAACCGCCTGACGTTGGAGGGCCTGAAGGCGGTCTTGCAGTTTTCGCAGGCGCACCAGCTCCCCCTGAAATTGTCCTAAATAGAGCGCTTCGTTGTAGGTGACCACCACCGTTCGCTCTTGACCCAACACCTGACGAGTGGTGCGATACGCCTTCAAACCCGGATGTTCCGGAATGATCTGATATTCCGTCAAGGGAATATCCAACAGTTCCGGGGCTTGATTGGCTTTCAGTGACCCCACAAAATGAAAGGGACTCGCATCCACGGCGGCTTGGTTTGTCTGCGAATTGTTGCCTTTGTCATACACTAAGGTCATCTTGTCGCAACTGGCCTGTAAGGCCGCCCGGCGGGCGACCTTCTCTGCCGTGATACTTTGAAACTCCTGGGCATCATTCCGATTGCCGGGATAGACCGCATGAAATAACGGGATGTTAAAATCCGTCGTCACCATGAGGGCCAAGCCGATGGATTTTAAGTCAGTGCGGTGCTGCTTTTGATGCCCTCTTTGGGCCAGCTCCGAAGGCGTGTTGGTGTCCATCCCGGTAGAGAAATTCGTGGCATCATACACCACAGTGGACAGATCCAGTCCAAACTCTTGGACCATATGTTGCGTCAACGCGGTTTCCGCGGTGCGAATCCGATCGGGTGTGAGATAACTCATGTGGTCCCAAAAGTGCTGACTGGTCAGGTCCGCGTCGCGGACCGGTAAATCATGGTAGAGAGCGGTGCTGTGGTACCATTCCTGGAATTTAGTCTGGCTACACGGGGCAAGAACACGATTGAGCGCCGCCAGGAGAATGTAAGTGCCGACAGACAACCCTTGGTGACGTTTGGGGGCGACCTGGTCAATCCATTCCACCAGACGCAACCGGCGGGCAATCGCAAACAGGGCCCGACTACCGCCATATTCTCCGACGGTGACCTTTTGTGGAACTGGCGGTTTGCCCTCTAACTGGGCGACGACATCTTCAGCTCGACCCAAATATTTTTGCAGCACTAGTCGAGGTTTTCCGTCGATCCGTTTCGAAGCAACCAAATAGTAATAGGTGTGACCGTGTACCTTACGTTTGGTAATGGTGGCCATGGGCAACTCCTCCTCGATCAATCGGTTAATAATACAAGGAGTTCGCCACAGAATGAGAAAATCCTTTACGGAATGGCTGGAAATAAAAATTTTTTTGCTTCCACCTTGGGTCAAATTTACTGGTATTTTTTGTACAATACGCTGATTTGAGACACGACAAAGCTTTAAGGCCATTTTGGGCTCATAACTAGGAAAGTTCCGCTAGGCTGGGGTTTTTGGTTACTTGGGTCAATTCAATTTGTAGGAATGGGTTTAATGGCTAAAGAAGCTCGTCATGAACTAAACTTTGGCAAGGCTAAAGATCAATTTCATGATGCCACCGGATAGTCTGCCTGCTTCAGGTGGATGTCGGAACGTCTGAGAGCAGACAAGGAAAAACCATAACGATGAAAACCACGTCAAATGAGGGTTAAAGGGTTGCCCAGTGTGCGAGAAACGGCTTATCCGAGACTGAAAAGCAGCTACTCACAAAAAGAAGTAAACGAAATATATACTCCGACTCCCGAAGAACTGCTATGGGCCAAACAGAACACACGCGGCAATGTGGCCCACCTGGGTCTCTTGGTCCTGCTGAAAATCTCTCAACGGCTGGGGTATTTCGTGCTCCTGGCCGAGATTCCCGAGGCCATTGTCCAGTATATTGCCCAATCCGCGGGAATTCCTCTACTGCCTGCGGACGGTTGGAACAAGTACCACGCATCCGGTACGCATACGCGTCACCGGGCCTTGGTTCGCGATTACCTGGGTATGCGATTTTTTGATGGGAATGCCCGGCAAATCATGGTCAATGCCGATGCGGATTCGGATTCTGTAGCCCAGGATAATCGTTCCCGCAGATTTCGCAAGGAAACTGCCAAATTTGTGACCGGAGTCACGATGGTATTGGTAGAAACTGACCAAGGCGTGCATGGAATGACCGCCAACGCGTTTATGTCGGTATCGCTCAATCCGCTCACGATGGCGGTATCCTTCGATAATCCCGTCCCCGCCGAAAGACAACCATTTGGTAAACCCATTGGATATATGGGACTTTTTCCCTGATCGATTGCTTTCCGCGGCGGGCCGTGCTGATAATCGGTGACCAGAGCGTCGTGGCAGTAGGCTACACTACGGTGAGGGGGATGGTCTTGGTTAACGACTACCTATGCCCCCGAGCGGTCTCTCCCTGGCGGATTCCTGTGCCCCAAGTGGCTCCAATGCCCCTGTCAATAAGGGGATGTCATCACTCCGAGTCAACGGGGCACGGAGTACCGGATGTCCTTGAATGCTGCTCATCAAGAAAAGTCTTGATCACTTCAACAAAGCCCGCCGGGTCATCCGTATGGACACTGTGACCGCAGTCATCAAACACCACGAGCTGTGTATTCGCTCGTCTCGCGACCATCCGTTCGGCTTGGTTTAAGTCCAATACGAAGCTGTGTCTTCCGTGAATCAGCAACATAGGACAGGTCGAGGAGAGCCAGTCGTCCCACCACACCCCCGTGACCTGTTGGGCAGATACGTTCATGCCCTGGAGGTCTGCCCGAAATCC
>JAKADI010000435.1 GCA_021820675.1 Bacillota bacterium
TCGGTAGTTCCAAAGTATGGCCAGAGGCTATCCAACTTGTCGAAACAAACCGCATTCGGCCGGCCGACATACTCGATCTTCAAGTTAGTCCTTTAACGGCTGTCCCACGCATCATATCCGAGTGGGACCATGGCCAAAATCGCGGAATTAAACACCTCATTCGCCTTCGATCGACTGAGGTGTAGCGGTTTCGATGCCATTTTTTACGATTGATGAATTGTTACAATTGATCAGAACGACGGTTAGGGCTACGATGAGCGATGCACAGACTTTTCCGTTTAATGCTGGAACATTGCGATACCATGCTATACCCTGCCACATCGACAGGGGTTGCAAGTTCATGAAAGGAGGAATTCGGTGAATGATTGGGCGGTCTTTTACACCGTGTATTCAACACCGAGAGGATTATGAAAATCACAAAGGTTGAGACATATATTGCAGGTAATCCCTGGAAGAATTGGCTCTTTTGCCGAATACATACGGACGACGGTATTACCGGTATTGGCGAAGGAACGGTAAATGGTTTTGGCAAAACAACGGAAGCAGCGATTCACGAGATGTTTCAATTGGCCAAGGGTATGGATCCTTTTGATACCAGCCGACTGAGCTTATTGTTATTTCGGGACTTCTTTTCGGATGGCGGGCAAATTCAAGGCGCTGCACTGAGCGCCATTGAAACGGCTTGCTGGGATATTAAAGGAAAAGCGTTAGGAGTCCCGTTGTATCAACTCCTCGGCGGAAAAGTTCATGACCGTCTCCGAGTTTATGCCAATGGATGGTACCAGGCTGAAAGCGGCAGAACCCCAGAGGCTTTTGCAGAGCAAGCCAAACAAGTTATTGCCAAAGGCTACACCGCGCTAAAGTTTGACCCATTTGGCGATGCCTGGCGAGTGGTCGATCCCAGGGAATTTCGGTTGGCCGTCGATTTAATTGCTGGGGTCCGCGAAGCTGTGGGACCCGATGTGGATATTTTGGTCGAAGGCCATAATCGATTTTCGGTAGCCACGGCATTACAGTTTGCAAACGCCATTGCACCATACCGCCCGTCATGGTTCGAAGCCCCGGTTCCGCCTTACCGGATCGACTCGATGATTGAAGTTGCCAAGCACTCTCCAGTTCCCGTGGCGTGTGGCGAAGATTATTATAGTCGGGAACAGTTTAGTGAACTACTGCAGCATGACGTGGTCAGCGTTGTTCAATTGGAACCTCAGCACATGGGACTGACGGCAGCCCGGGATGTTGTAGGAATGGCCCACGCACATAATGCGGTCATTGCGCCTCATAGTGCACAAGGCCCCATTTGTTCGTTAGTCTGTGCTCATCTCAATGCCGCCAGCCCTAATTTTTACCTGCACGAGTTTTTTGACCAATTCAATGCAGAATGGGAGAACGATTTACTGACTTTTCATCTCACCCAACAACACGGATTTGTGGAACCGCCGACCACTCCGGGATTGGGCGCAGATTTGAATCTTGACGAAATTTCCCGCCATCCCTATCAACCAGGCAACTTTTTGCCACTATTCCGTACGGGTTGGGAACGACGCAAGGGCTTCCAATCCTAGCTGTCCTCTGTCATGAGAGGAAGATGGTAATACAATTACCGGAAGACCCTTTTCTTGACTGGGCAACATGATGCCATGCGTTCGGAAATTCGTCTTTCGGAGAATTCGCGTGAAGAGGCATTAAAACTTTCTGATCAGGAGGCAATAGCACGATGGAGGCACGAAATCTTATTGGCGGTCAGTGGACCGATACCACAAATCGCACGGAAGTTAAAAATCCTGCTGACTGGAATCAAGCCGTGGGAACGATTCCCCTGTCGGAAACTCAAGACATCGACAAGGCCGTACAGGCCGCCTGGTCGGCTCGACGAACTTGGAAAGGTCTAGGGGCTGTCGCTCGCGGCAATATATTATTTCAGGCCGCCAATATGCTTGAATCTCACTTGGATGAGTTGGGATTGTTGGCCGCCCAGGAAATGGGCAAGCCCATCGGTGAAGCCCGCGGCGAGGCCGCGCGGGCTGTGGCAATTTTACGGTACTACGGTGGAGAGGGGTCACGGTCGCTGGGAGAAGTGGTCCCCGCTGCGAATCCGTCCACCTTGCAATATACCACCAGGGAGCCTTTAGGTGTTGTTGGCATTATCACCCCATGGAATTTTCCTTTAGCGATTCCTATGTGGAAAGCGGCCCCAGCGCTAGTGTACGGTAACACCGTCGTCATAAAACCGGCAGAGTTGTCTTCGTTGACTGCTTACCGCATGTGGGAAATTATTGCCTCACTATTTCCCGCAGGTGTCGTGAACCTGGTGATCGGACAAGGTTTTAAAGCCGGAGAAGCCGTCATTCAGCATCCCCTCGTCGACGGCATAAGTTTTACCGGCTCTACAGGCGTTGGTCAACACATCGCCGAAACCGCGGTAGCCCGCGGAGTCAAATATCAGTTGGAAATGGGCGGAAAAAATCCGGTCATTGTCGCCGACGATGCCGACTTCGAACTGGCTGTTGAACTGATTGTCTCGGGGGCCATGCGCTCGGCCGGCCAAAAATGCACTGCCACCTCGCGGGTTATTATAATGGAAAAAATTCGTCAAGAATTTACCGAGCGGCTTGTTTCCCAGGTTCAAACGTTATCACAAGGAGACCCATCCCAGTCCAACACCTATTTAGGCCCAGTTGTGTCGCAAGCCCAATACGACAAAGTTATGGGACTGATTGACCAGGGCCGCGCCGAAGGGGGCCGTGTCTTAACTGGGGGCACCCCCATAGGCGGGCCTTTAGCCCATGGCTATTTCATTCCTCCCACGGTGTTTGATGAGGTTGCCACCACGGCTACCATTGCCCAAGAAGAAATTTTCGGACCGGTGATTGCCATGATTCCGGTTAAGTCTATAGACGAAGCAATCGACGTGGCTAATGGTGTCCGCTATGGACTCAGTGCATCAGTGTTCACCCGCAATCTTAAGACAGCTATGGCCTTTGTCGAGGGGATTGAGGCCGGATTGGTGCGGGTCAACGAAGAGACAGCCGGTGTCGAATTACAAGCCCCTTTCGGCGGAGTCAAAGCATCGAGCTCCCATTCCCGTGAACAAGGCCGTGCCGCCATCGAATTTTATACCCATACCAAGACCGTGGCTATTCGTCCTTTTTAACGAGTGTGCACTCATCTGTGTGCCGACCATGCATTAGCGGCAGAAGGGGGATTTATGGCCCTGGTCTATTTGGATCCGTTTTCCGGATTGAGTGG
>JAKADI010000436.1 GCA_021820675.1 Bacillota bacterium
CACTAGTTGCCACGCTTCGCGAACAAAAGCATTAATAAAACGCGTCATGAAAAAGCCCGGACTGTCCTTAACAACTTGGGGTTTCTTGCCCCATCGCTTCAGACGTTCGATGACAAACCCCAGCACATCGGGATTCGTAATGCGACTGGGAACCACTTCAACCAACCCCATGATGTTGGCTGGATAAAACCAATGGACCGCCAACAGCCGTGCAGCATTGTGCAAGGCTCCTGCCATTTCCGCCACCATAATGGATGATGTGTTCGATGCAATAATGGTCTCGTTCGCAATCAGTGGTTCCACACGTGCAAAGATTTCACGTTTCAGTGGTGGCGACTCGGATACGGATTCGATCACCATGTCTACTCCTTCGACAATCTCTGCTAAATCTGTAGACCATGTGACCAATGACCGCTGCGTGACTGCTGTTGAATAACTCACTTTCTTTTTCGTTATTGCAGTTTCCCAACCGAACGGTCCACTCCACATATTCTCAATGGCCTGGGTTAATCGCTCCGGAGATCGTCCCCACAACCTGACCTGGATGCCGCGTTGGGCCAAGGCCAACGCAATACTTTGTCCCATGATGCCATTGCCACCCAAAATAGCCACGGTTTCTTGAGCATCGATATCCATAGACAAATCAAGCCCTTCTTTCAGGAATAACTAACTAGTTAGTTAGTATTTTGCACAATCAAAATTCGATTGTCAAGCATTTGAGAAATCGCATGGAGACCCGTTGATATTCTTTTGGTGGTCCAGCGTGGTTCGTCATTTATCCCAATCGTATAGCTCCATCTAAGCGGATTACCTCACCATTTATCATAGTGTTTTCGATGATATGTCGAACCAACTCCGCAAACTCTTTAGGATTTCCCATCCGCTTGGGAAAGACCGTTTGATTCTCCAAGGCCTGTCGCACCCGGTCCGACACGGTTTCCATCATGGGCGTACTAAAAATGCCTGGAGCTACAGCGACAACCCTGATGCCTTTTTGACCCAGTTCTCGTGCCAGCGGTAGCGTCATGGCGGCGATGCCGCCTTTCGATGCTACATAGGCCGCTTGGCCAATTTGACCATCAAACGCGGCAATAGATGCCGTGTTGACGATAACTCCACGCTCACCGTCGGATTGTACCGGAGACTGAGCTATCAGTTCACCTGCAAGGCGAATGACGTTAAATGTGCCGATGAGATTAACCTGGATGACTCGGGCGAAATCTTCCATGGAATGCGGACCGGTTTTCCCTAATACTCGTTCGGCCAAAGGAATTCCAGCACAATTGATTACCCCATTTAATTTCCCATATTCTTTTTCAACGAACTGCACGAGTTGACTGACCGCTTCCTGGTCAGTAATATCCGTTCGGACAAATTGCTGTTGCCCATTGAGTGTTCCCGTCTCAATGTTCCGAACATCTGCAATCACCACATGTCCTCCACATTGGGATAAGCGTTGGGCGGCTGCCCATCCTAGACCTGAGGTCCCCCCCGTAACAATAAACACACCTTCAGAAATAACCATAGTAATCGCCCTCCTCGTAGTGATGATCGTCAACACAGACAACTCACGTGCCAACCAATATTGCCCTATGATGGCCGCCTGCTGTTAAAATTTGGCTCCCACGATAAGTCCCATACGAGATCGTGTTTCCCCGTTTAATCCAGGGCATGCTCCCCGTTCGGAACACTATTAGTCCCCCAGGGAACATCGCCCATGGCTCATTGTCACCCCCTTTCCTGGTCACGTAAGGCTCGCTTAAGAACTTTGCCCGCTGCGTTGACCGGAATGCTGTCGACGATTACCATTTCACGAATGCGTTTGTAAGGAGCCACCCGATCAGCCACAAATGCCAGGAGTTCTGACTCCGTTACTGGATAACCGGGTTTAAGTACCACAAACGCTTTGGGTATTTCCCCTTCGGGTTTCTGCGGCTTGCCAATCACCGCGCAATTGGCAACAGCAGGATGCTGAAAAAGATGCTCTTCTAATTCGCGCGGATAGACATTGTAGCCTTTATAAATCAGTAAATCTTTTTTGCGGTCCACGATGGTCAGGTATCCGTCGGAATCGAGTCTCCCGACATCTCCGGTCACAAGCCATCCATCACGCAAGACTTGATCTGTGGCGGCTGGTTGCTCAAAATATCCCGCCATCACTTGGGGACCTCGTACACAGACCTCCCCTTCGTAACCTAGCGGCACCTCCGCAATCCCATTTTCCACATCCACAATTTTGATTTCCGTATCAAAAAACGGCAGGCCCACCGACCCTAATTTTCTTTCTGATGACCATGCTGCTGGGTTAAATGCCACACCCATAGTAGCCTCGGTCATGCCATACCCTTCTAAGACCACTGTATTGGGAAACAACTGCTGCATGGTACTCAACAAATCGGCGGCAATCGGAGCTGATGACGAAGAAATTTGGCGAACCGAGGTTAAGTCGATGCGTGTCTCCAGCATTCGGGCCAGCAACGCAAAAAACAAAGGTGGCGCTCCTCCTAAAAATGTGGGTCGATATCGAATAATATCTGATAGGTACCTGGATAGATCAAATCGGGGGTGGACCACGACAGTCGCCCCCATCGCGACACAACGGGTCACATACCCCACCAAACCCGAGGCATGAAACCAAGGCGATACGGCTACTGTGCTCTCTTCTCCTACCCGAAGCGGGTATTCCCAGTGATGAGCCTTGGCACGCAACATCGTATTGGTAAATTGCAACCGACCATTTTGTTCATTGACCGTTCCTCCTGTGCTCCATAACGTCACCTGGATTGTATTGGTTAGCACATTAGCGTGCGTTAGAACAACTCCTTTTGGTTCTCCCGTCGTGCCCCCGGTGTAAACTAAATGAGCGGGATCTTTCTCTGGAAAACACCGCCAAGGTGAAGGATTGGGAGACGCCTGATCAATTAAACGACGAAAGCTTTTTATCCCTTGGTCTCCTTCGCCGCCGAGGCTAGAAGACCTCATCTCGCTTGCACTGGTCACAATTATCAACCGAAGTCCCAGCTTGGGCTGCAACTCCTGAAACATTTTGATGGTGTCGTCCATAGTAATAACCGCAACCGCATGACTATTAGCCAATTGGTGGGCTAGCTCACGCGGTTTAAGAGCTGGGTTGCATGGTGTAACAATCGCCCCTATCCTTAATATCGAAAAATAGCTTAAGAGAAATTGGAGACTATTGGGCAAGTGTATGGCTACAACGTTTCCGGCCTCGATTCCCAGGGCAGT